>CAZVHV010000071.1:0-2812 GCA_964627025.1 uncultured Oscillospiraceae bacterium
CCCGATCAGGCCGAGGGCCGCGAAGGAGAGCAGGCGCGCAAGCTGCTCCGCCCGTTCCACGGCGCTCACCGTGACGATGACGCAGAGCATGCAGGTGAGATGGAAGAAGAGGAAGCGCAGGGACAGGCCCGGGAAGGCCGAAAGGGGCCACGCCAGGAGGACCGCCGCCGCGAAGCACATGCCGTAAGGGCCGACCGCGGCCGCGTCCAGCCGCAGGGAGCGGCGGCGCATCCCGCCCGCAAGCAGCAGCAGGAGCATCAGCAAAAAGCCGGCGAAGCTGTAGAGGTTGTTCCAGTGCTCGTAGGGGATGAGCAGGATGACGAGGAAGAGCCAGCCGATGGCGGCGGAGGTCTGTTCCCCCATGCCGAAGACCATCCGGGCGGCAAGGCTGCCGTCGAACACCGGCTGGAGCCGGCGGTAGATCCAGTGGAGGAGGGCCGCCGGGAGGTTGAGGAGAAGGCCGAGGGTATGGCAGGTGAGGCTCCGCTCCCATGCCCGGG
The DNA here is from genome assembly GCA_964627025.1 of uncultured Oscillospiraceae bacterium. Lineage (GTDB taxonomy): Bacteria > Bacillota > Clostridia > Oscillospirales > Oscillospiraceae > JAEWRY01. The sequence continues at coordinate 501 of CAZVHV010000071.1, forward strand.
AGAAGGTCCCGTCCCGCGTGGCGAAAGTGACGATCGCACTTCCGTGCCATGCCCGTTTCCAGCCCTCCGCCGCCGCGCGGAACAGGCGCGCCAGGGCGCTGTTGGCATAAAATTCGCACAGCAGATACCACAGGGGCAGGAGCGAACGGCCCACTGTGCTGCTCTGTACCACTTCCATCGGTTCAGTTCACCTGTCTTCCTTTGTTTTTGAGGAGATACATCAGGGTCAGCAGGCCGAACCACCGCCGGCGCACGAGGGTGACCACCAGCTGCTTGTTCCGGCCCAGCCCGGAGGGGGAGAGGGCGGCGATCGCGCGCGCCATCTCGGGGGACTCGGTGAAGGCCTTCACCCTCGCCTGTTTTTCCCGCGCGGACGCGGGGTTGCCGGGGGCGTACTCGTTGCCGACCGCGATCAGAAGCCCCGCCCAGTTGGAGTTGTCCTCCCAGCCCGGCCTGTCCAGCCCGAACCGCCCGGCCAGGGCCTTCTTGGCCGCCATGAAGCGGCGGAAGGTGTCCATATAGTCGGGCAGATAGGTGCGGGTGACCGAGCGCGGGTTCTGAAGATAATAATACAGAGGTTTGTCCAGGATGGCAAGCCTGTTTGCGTAACAGAAATATTCCATCAGAAAGAGTTCGTCCTCGAGATAGGCCCCCGCGAAGGTGATGCCGTGCTCCGCGATGATGGCGCGCGAGAAGAGGAAGCGCCAGATGAAGCCGTTGAGCACCTCGCCGGGACGGCCCAGCCGCTCGCCCAGCAGGCGGTCCACCACGCCCGCGCGGATCTCGGCCGGCCCGTAGACCCCCGCGGGAAGGGCGGCGGGCTCGGCCCAGCATTTGCCGGAAGGGAGGATGTCGTAGTGGGCGCACCCGGCCGAATCGGCGCCCGCCGCGGTCAGAGCGTCATAGAGGGACTGCAGGGCCTCGGGGGCGAGCCAGTCGTCGGCGTCGGCGAAGGCGAGATAGTCGCCCCGGGCCTCCCGCATCCCGAGGTTGCGCGCCGAGCTCACCCCGCCGTTTTCCTTGTGGAAGACGCGCACACGGGGGTCGGCGGCGGCGATGCGGTCGCAGAGGGCGCCGCTGCCGTCGGGCGAACCGTCCTCCACCAGCAGCAGCTCAAAGTCGGAAAAGCTCTGCCCGAGGATGGAATCGGTACATCTGGAAAGAAAGGCTTCCGCCTGATAGACGGGTACGATCACGGAAATTGCGGGCATGGTGCTCCCTCCATCACAAGTAGTGGCCGGACGCGCGGGGCTCACAGGCAGGCCTTCAGCTCTTCCGCCTTGTTGGTCCGCTCCCACGGCAGGTCGAGGTCGGGGCGGCCGAAGTGTCCGTAAGCGGCGGTCTTCTCGTAGATGGGGCGGCGCAGGTCGAGGTAGGAGATGATTTTGGCGGGACGCAGGTCGAAGCAGCGTTCCACGAGCTGCGCCAGCTTTTCGTCGGAGCAGACGCCGGTGCCCTGGGTGTCGACCAGGATGGACACGGGGTGGGCGACGCCGATGGCGTAGGCCAGCTCGATCTGGCATCTGCGGGCCAGGCCGGCCGCCACGATGTTCTTGGCCACATGGCGGGCCATGTAGGCGGCGCTGCGGTCCACCTTGGTGGGGTCCTTGCCCGAGAAGCAGCCGCCGCCGTGCGCGGCCGCGCCGCCGTAGGTGTCCACGATGATCTTGCGCCCGGTGAGGCCCGAGTCGCCCACGGGGCCGCCCACCACGAAGCGCCCGGTGGGGTTCACGTAGAGCCTGGTCTCCCTGTCGAGATAGGCCGCCGGGATGACGGGCTTGATGACGGTCTCGATGACGGCCTCGCGGAGGGCGTCCAGAGAGACGTCCGGGTCGTGCTGGGTGGAGAGGACGATGGCGGGGCAGCGCAGGATGCCGCCGTCCTCGCCGTACTCCACGGTGACCTGGGTCTTGCCGTCGGGGCGCAGGAAGGAGAGCTCCCCGCTCTTGCGTACCTCGGCCAGGCGGCGGGAGAGGGCGTGCGACATGGAGATGGGGGCGGGCATCAGCTCGGGGGTCTCGTCGCAGGCATAGCCGAACATCATGCCCTGGTCGCCCGCGCCGATGAGGTCGGCCTCGTCGGCGGAGTCGGCCTTGTACTCCAGGGAGCGGTCCACGCCCAGCGCGATGTCGGGGGACTGCTCGTCGATGGAGGTCAGGACGGCGCAGCCCTTGCTGTCAAAGCCGTATTCGGGGTTGGTGTAGCCGATGCGCTCCACCGTCCTGCGGGCGATGGCGGGGATGTCGGTGTAGCAGGTGGTGCTGATCTCGCCCATGATGAAGACCATGCCGGTGGTGGTGACGGTCTCGCAG
>CAZVHV010000071.1:2822-8100 GCA_964627025.1 uncultured Oscillospiraceae bacterium
CCTTGCTCAGGATGTCGTCCAGGACGGCGTCCGAGATCTGGTCGCAGATCTTATCGGGATGCCCCTCGGTGACCGACTCGGAAGTAAACAGACGATGGCTCATATTCATATGCTCCTTTACATTTAAAAATTGAGTGGAACGGGCGTTACGCTTCGTAGCCCGCCAGGTAGGCGCTCTGCTCGGGGGTGAGGGCGTCGATGGACAGCCCCAGCGCGCGCAGCTTGGTCGCGGCGATCTCGCTGTCGATGGAATCGGGCACCTCGTAGACCTTTTTCTCCAAACTGCCGCGGTTGGCCGTCAGCCATTCCAGGGCCAGCGCCTGGACCGAGAAGGACATGTCCATGATCTCGGCCGGATGGCCGTTGCCCGCGGCGAGGTTGACCAGCCGCCCCTCGGCGGCCACGTTCAGGGTGCGTCCGTCGGGGAGGGTGAAGCCCTCGATGTTCTCCCGGCGGATTTCACGGCGCACCGCCATGGCCGCGAGGCCCGCGACGTCCACCTCGCAGTCGAAATGCCCGGCGTTGCACAGCAGGGCGTTGTCCTTCATGCGGGCGAAGTGGGCGGGGGTGATCACGTCCCTGCACCCGGTGACGGTGACGAACAGGTCGCCCAGCGGGGCGGCGTCCTCCATCTTCATGACGCGGAAACCGTTCATGGTGGCGTCGAGCGCCTTGAAGGGGTCGATCTCGGTGACGATGACGCCGGCGCCCATGCCCGCGGCGCGCATGGCCACCCCCTTGCCGCACCAGCCGTAGCCGGCGACCACGACGGTCTTGCCCGCCACGATGAGGTTGGTGGTGTGCATGACGGCGTCCCAGACCGACTGTCCGGTGCCGTACTTGTTGTCGTAATAGTGCTTGGCCTTGGCGTCGTTGACCGCCACCATGGGGCAGGGGAGGATGCCCGCCTTTTCCCGGGCCCGCAGGCGGAGGATGCCGGTGGTCGTCTCCTCGCAGCCGCCGATGACCCGGTCGCCGTAAGCGGCGCATTTGCCGCCCAGCAGGTGAATGAGGTCCCCGCCGTCGTCCACCACGAGGTCCGGGCGGCACTTCAGGGTCTCGGTGAGATGGGCCTCGTATTCCTCGGCCCCCACGCCGTGGATGCCGAAGGTCTCCACCCCCATGGAGGCGAGGCCGGCGGCCACGTCGTCCTGGGTGGAGAGCGGATTGGAGCCGGTGAGGAAGACCTCGGCGCCGCCCGCCTTCAGCACCAGGCCCAGGTTGGCGGTCTTGGCCTCCAGATGGACCGAGACGGCGATGCGCAGCCCCGCGAAGGGGCGCTCCCGCGCGAAACGCTGTTCGATCGCGCTCAGCGCGGGCATGAAGGCGCGGACCCATTCGATTTTCCGCCGTCCGGCCTCGGCCAGGGCGTTGTCCCGTATGATGCTCATATGACACTTCCTTTTTTCAGTAACAATTATTTTTATCGCAGCGTTCACCGAAAAAGAGGCCCCTTCCGAAGAAGGAGCCTCTTGATGTGAAAACATCGCGACCGCCTCCTTATCGCTGTTAGCAGAACCACCTTGCAAAGCAGGTTGGTGTGAGGTCATGGAGCTAACTCTCTCGCTCACTCTTGATAACGGGCTGATATGCACTTTTGAAATATTATAACCGATTATGCGGAAAAAGCAAGAAAAATTTTTGCGCTCAGCCGGCCGGGGTTATCCAGCGCCGGGCAGGGGCGAAGCATGCTGCCGTCGGGGCCTTTCTCCGGATCGTCGAGCGCTTTCGAAAGCCCGAGGGCCCTGATGCGGTCGCTCAGTTTCATACCGCTCACTCCTTCGGCGTGCGCGCGGAAAAAGACGCGCAGGTTGGGGTGGACTTCCGGATGGAAAAAGGGTAAAATACATATGATATACGGTTATCTGGGAGGTTATCGCTTGCGTTCGATTGATCATTGGCTGGACCGGTTCGCCGCGCGCCACTCCCGCTTCGGGATTCCCGGCCTGATGCGGTATCTTGTTATCGGGAATGCCGTGGTGTATCTGCTGGACCAGTTTTCCAACAATTTCTGCACCCGGCTGCTGGGCTTCTGGCCCGGGCTGGTCCTGCAGGGGCAGGTCTGGCGTCTGCTCACCTTTCTCATCGTGCCGCAGCACATCCAGCTGGTCTGGTTCGCGGTCGCCCTTTTCTTCTACTACTTCCTGGGCACCACCCTGGAGCAGGAGTGGGGAACGGCAAAGTTCACTCTGTTTTATTTCACGGGCGCGGCGCTGACCCTCGTTGCCGGCTTTGTCGGCGGCTTTTTCCTGGGCGGGCTGCAGTATGCCTTCGACATGCCCATCGTCACCATGACCAGCGTGAATTTTTCGCTCTTCCTGGCCTTCGCCACCCTCTACCCGGACGCGCAGCTCCGGCTGTATTTTATTATCCCCGTCAAGGCGAAGTGGCTGGCTGTGTTCTATCTGCTGCTGACCTTCTGGAACGTCTTTCTCTCCTCGCCCGGCTACCTGGCGCTGACCCTGCCCGTCACCCTGCCGCCGGTGCTGGCCTCGCTGATCAACTATGCCGTCTTTTTCTGGTCGGACCTTCTGTCTGCGATCGGCAGGCTGGGACATCGCGCCCGCTACAGGACCTCCGGGCAGACCATCCGGTTCCGCGCCGCGCAGAAGCACGCGAAGGAGAAGAAGGGCTACCTGCACAAGTGCGCCGTCTGCGGCCGCACCGACGCCGACCACCCGGAGCTGGAGTTCCGCTACTGCTCCAAGTGCAACGGCTACTACTGCTACTGCATGGATCATATCAACAATCACGTACATGTCCAGTGAGCCGACCGGCTTGCGGGAATGCAGCCTGACTTGAAAAAGATGGGAGGACGGTTCGGATGACCGATCTGGAACTGATGGAAAAAGCCTTTCATATGCTGCCGCGCTCGTACAGCCCTTATTCCCGCTTTCCCGTTGGCGCGGCCCTGCTCTGCGCGAACGGCGAGGTGTTCACCGGCTGTAATGTGGAAAATTCTGCCTACGGCTCCACCATCTGCGCCGAGCGCACCGCGCTGGTCAAGGCGGTGAGCGAGGGCCACCGCGACGATTTCGTGCGGCTGGCGGTGGCGGGCAACAGCGAGGACTACTGCTGGCCGTGCGGCGCCTGCCGGCAGATGCTCTACGAGTTCGCGCCCGACCTGGAGGTGCTGGTGGCCAGGGCGGACGGGGCGTTCGTCAAGCTCCCGCTCAGCGACCTGCTGCCCCACGGCTTCGGCCCCAAAAGCCTGCAGACCGGTCACGGCGGCCGCGGCTGAACCGCCGGCCGGGCCGGATCGTATAAAATGCCTCCCAAAGGTCCATACTATGCTCGAATACCAATGGGAGGAGGAAGTTTCTGCGTGATCATGGACAAAATCGCTCTGGTTTTGGCTATCATTGGCGGTTTGAATTGGGGCAGCGTTGGTATTTTCGGTTTTGACGTCGTAGCCTATGCGTTCGGCGGCGCGAACAGCGCCGTGAGCCGGGTGGTGTACACGTTGGTGGGTCTCGCCGCCATCTGGTGCATCTCCCTGCTGTTCCGGGAGAGAGACCCGGTGGATGAACGGGCCTGAGCATGCAAAGAGCCGTGCCTTCTGGCACGGCTCTTTCAGTACCCGGCGGGCTGCGCGGCGCCTTTTAAAAAATCCTAGTAAAATTATATGTTTTCTGCTTGACCAAACCGTCTGCCTGGACTAGAATAGCGGTATAAGAGGGAGGTGTTCCATGAAACAGAAATTTAAAGTGGACGGCATGACCTGTTCCGCCTGCTCGGCGCATGTGGAAAAATCGGTCGGGGCGATGAAGGGGATGCGCGCGGTCAACGTCAACCTGCTGGGCGGATCTATGGTGGCGGAGTACGACGAAACGGTCACCGGAGCGGACGCCATTCTCAGGACGGTGGAGGACGCGGGCTACCACGCCTCGCTGCCGTCGGCGCCCGCGGCCGGGCGGGCGGAGCGGCCCGCGGCCGGCGCCGACGCCATGTCGGACGAGCTCGCCTCCATGAAGCGGCGCTTCTCGGTCTCGCTCGTCTTCCTCCTGCCGCTCTTTTATCTCGCCATGGGCCATATGCTGGGGCTGCCCCTCCCGTCGGTTTTCCACGGCGGCGCGAACGCCTTCACCTTTGCGTTCACCCAGTTCCTGCTGGTGCTCCCCATCCTCTACGTCAACGACAAATATTATAAAGTCGGGTTTAAGACCCTGCTGCACCGCGCGCCGAACATGGACTCGCTCATCGCCATCGGCTCGGCCGCCGCGGTCCTCTACGGCGTGGCCGCGCTGTTCCAGATCGGCTACGGGCTGGGGCACGGCGAGCCCGAGCGGGTCTCCCGCTGGGCGATGGACCTCTACTTCGAGTCGGCCGGCATGATCTTGACCCTCATCACGCTGGGCAAATTCCTGGAGAGCCGCTCCAAGGGGAAGACCTCGGAGGCCATCTCGCGCCTCATCGACCTTGCGCCCAGGACCGCGACGGTGCTGCGGGACGGGAAAGAGGCTGAAATACCGGTCGAGGAGGTCGTGGTGGGCGATCTGATCCAGGTCCGCCCCGGCCAGAGCGTGCCGGTGGACGGCGAGGTGATCGAGGGCAGGTCCTCGGTGGATGAATCCGCCCTCACCGGCGAGAGCATTCCGGTGGAAAAGTCGGCGGGCGACCGCGTGATCGCGGCCTCCCTCAACAAGTCGGGCTTTTTCACCATGCGGGCCTCCCGGGTCGGGGACGACACCACCCTGGCTCAGATGATCCAGCTGGTGGAGGAAGCCGCCTCCTCCAAGGCCCCCATTTCCAAACTCGCGGATAAGGTCGCGGGGGTGTTCGTCCCCGTCGTGATCGTGATTGCGGCCGTCACGGCCGCCGTCTGGCTGGCCCTCGGCACGGGCATCACTTCGGCCCTCACCGCCGGCGTGGCGGTGCTGGTCATCTCCTGCCCCTGCGCGCTGGGACTGGCGACGCCGGTCGCCATTATGGTGGGCACCGGCAAGGGCGCGGAGTACGGCATCCTCGTGAAGTCGGCCGCCGCCCTCGAGACCCTGCACAAGGTGAACACGGTGGTGCTGGACAAGACGGGCACCCTCACCGAGGGGAAGCCGCGGGTGACCGATCTGATCCCCCGGAAAGGGATCACCGACGAGGAGCTGCTGCAGGCGGCCGCTTCGCTGGAGCAGCCGTCCGAGCACCCGCTGGCCGAGGCCATCGTCTCCGAGACGCTGGGACGCGGGGTGGCCCTGCTCCCGGCTGCCGAGTTCGAGGCGGTCCACGGCAGGGGCATCCGGGCGCGGCTGAAGGGCGAGCCCTGTCTCGCCGGCAACCGGGC
>CAZVHV010000072.1:0-5997 GCA_964627025.1 uncultured Oscillospiraceae bacterium
CTGCTGAGCGCCTCAAGAGCTGCCATTTCATTTTGGGAGGGTATTAACCTTGACCTACTTAACAGCCGCTTTCCTGGGCCTGATACAGGGCGTGGCGGAGTTCCTGCCGATCTCCAGCTCCGGGCATCTGTCCCTGCTTCAGAATTTTATGGGGCTTACCGATCTGGAACATGAGCATCTCTTTTTCGATGTGCTCCTCCACTTCGGCACCTTCCTGTCGGTCTGCATCATGTACCGGCAGGATGTCATAGAGATGATTACGGAATTTTTTGCCGGGATCGCCGCCCTCATCTCTCCGCGCGGCAGCCGTCAAATTACCCCGCCTCCCGCACGGAGACTGGTGCTGCTGATCGTTTTGAGCACCCTGCCTCTCCTGGCTGTCCTTCCCGTCAAAGATTATGTGGAAGGACTGTATGCCAACCCGATGTTTATCGGCTTTGCCCTGCTTTTTACGGGTTTTCTCCTGTTCTTTTCCGACCGCATGGCAAGAGGACACAAGACGGTAAAGAGCGTCACCATCTTGGATGTGCTGCTGGTCGGCTGCGCGCAGGCCGTTGCCGTGGTGCCCGGCCTTTCCCGTTCCGGCGCCACCATCTCGACCGGTATGCTCCGCGGCTTCGACCGACGCTTTGCGGTCCGCTTTTCCTTCCTGATGTCCCTGCCTGCCGTTCTGGGCGCCAATATCCTGAGCCTGATCGATGCCGTGCAGGGTGGGATTGATACGGCGATGCTGCCCATTTATCTGGTCGGTGTGGTGGTGGCGCTGGTCTCCGGCTGCCTCGCGATCGGGCTTGTAAAGCTGCTGGCCGACCAGGGGAAATTCGGCCGCTTCGCCTATTACTGCTGGCTGGTGGGCGGCATTGCCATCGTTGCCTCTCTCTTCCGATGATCAGCTGATTTTTCCGCCGGGATGAGCGCCCGGCTTCCGCACGCAAATTTTTCGCGAAAGGAGCCAACACATGGCAGCAACACGAAAGAAAAAAGCACAGTCGACCTCCTCGTCCAGACGGACGACCGGTACCAGAAGCACCGCCCGCGGCAGCGCCGGCAAGGGGAGACGAAATTCCGCCGATTCGATCCCGAAGCCGATCCGCCGCGGCGTGGGGGCATGGGTCTGCCTGCTGCTGGCCATTTTTTCAGCGCTCGGATGCTTCCGGGTACAGGCTGTTTTTATTGACTTTTTTTGCGGACTCTTAAAAGGTCTGTTCGGCTATGGGTTCTGGCTGGCGACCCCCATGCTGCTGCTCGCTTCCTATATCCACGCCTTTCACCGCGGCCGGCCGGTTCGTCTGCGCCTGTCGGCTGCGTTCCTGTTCCCGGTTATCATGGGCGCCGTTTTTCACAGCTTCCTCGCTTCGGCCACCTTCGGGTTCGGCCGGAGCATTTTGAAGGAATTATGGACAAGCGGGCTTGTCCTCCAGAGCGGCGGCGCGGTCAGCGGGATGCTCGCCATTTCCTTTATCAAAGCGTTCAGCAAACCGGGCGCGCTGATTATTTTCATTCTGAGCGGTATCCTGATCCTGCTTGTCGCGTTTGACCGTACCATCGTGGATATCGTGGACTACATCCAGAGCCGGCCGCACCCGGACTACGAGGTGACGCCGCCCCCCGAGAAGAAGAAGCGGGAGAAGGCGCAGCCCGCCGCCGTTCCGGCCGAGCGTACTGCGGCCAGCTTTGATATCCCCGTGGAGGATGGACCCCTCTTGGGGAAACCGCAGGAGCCTGTCCTGGCTCAGGGGAAAAAGAGCTTTTTCAACCGCACCCCGTCGGTGAAACGTCCCGACGAGGTGCTTGCGGGACCTGCGGAACCAGAGGTGATACCGCCGTCCCCGATCCCGGAGCCGCCTGCTCCGGAGCCTGTTCCCGAACCCACCATACCACCCGAGCCGCCCAAGATCGTCCGGGAGCCTGCCGTGCAGAAACCAAAAAGGGAAGAGACCGAACAGGCTGCCGCCGAGGTGGCCAGGGACATCACCAGCACGCTGGAGCAGAGTCCGTCTGCCTACCAGTACCCGCCTGTGTCCCTGCTTCTGGAGGGCTCCGATATTTCAGAGGTAGATGCCGCGGGCGAACTGCGGGCCAATCAGGAACGGCTGGCCGAGACCATACGTTCGTTCGGCATTGAAGCCAAAATCTCCGGCGTTATCCGAGGCCCCTCCGTTACCCGCTATGAGGTGGAACTGGAGCAGGGCGTCCGTTTGAACAAGCTTACCAACCTGGCAGACGACATTGCACTGGCGCTCGGCGCGACCGGAGTCCGGATCGCGCCCATTCCGGAGAAAATCTCCATGGTCGGGATCGAGGTCCCCAATAAGCTGGTATCTCCCGTATATATCCACGACGTCATTTCCTCCACCGCCTTTACCGACAACCCGTCCAAGGTGTCGTTCGCCGTGGGCAAGGACATCGGCGGAAACGATATCATTGGCAACATCGCAAAACTCCCGCACCTTTTGATCGCCGGTACCACAGGCTCGGGCAAGTCGGTATGCACCAACTCCCTGATCATCTCCCTGCTTTACAAGGCAACGCCGGATGAGGTCCGTCTGATTATGGTGGACCCGAAAATGGTGGAGCTTGGGATCTATAACGGCATCCCGCACCTTCTGATTCCCGTTGTCACCGACCCGAAGAAGGCGGCAGGCGCGCTCCAGTGGGCGGTCACCGAAATGATGAAGCGCTATCGAACCTTTGCCGGATGCAATGTCCGCGATCTGGCCGCCTATAATTCATACGCCGCAAAAACAGAGGGCATGAGCAAACTGCCTCAGGTAGTCGTTGTGATCGACGAGTTGGCCGACCTGATGCTGGTAGCCGCGAAAGAGGTAGAGGAGTCCATCTGCCGGGTCGCCCAGATGGGGCGCGCCGCCGGAATGCATCTCATTATTGCCACGCAGCGGCCCTCCGCCGACGTGATCACCGGCTTGATGAAGGCAAACATCCCAAGCCGTATTGCCTTTGCCGTAGCGTCCGCGATGGAATCCCGCATCATCCTGGATACGCAGGGCGCGGAGAAGCTGGTGGGCCGCGGCGATATGCTATGGTTCCCGTTGGGTGCCGGCAAGCCGCTTCGAGTGCAGGGTACGCTGATATCCGACGAAGAAGTCGCCGCGGTAGTCGCGTTCGTGAAAAAGTCCGGGACCGCCGAATATGACGAGGAGATCATTCACGAGATCGAGCAGCATGTCGAGGAGAAGGAGAAGGGCGCCAAGGGCATCGGCGGGACGGCCCCGGAGGGAGCGGACAACAGCTGCGACGAGCTTCTGCCGGCTGCTGTGGACGTCGTGCTGGAAACCGGCATGGCATCGGTCTCCATGCTCCAGCGCAGGCTGAAGCTGGGTTATTCCAGAGCTGCCCGTCTGGTGGATCAGATGGAGGAGAAGGGGATCGTAGGCCCCTTTGAGGGCTCCAAGCCCCGGCAGGTGCTTATTACCAAAGAGCAGTGGCAGGAGCTGCAGTTCCGAAACGGCATAGCGGATACTGCGCCGGATGCCGTGCCAGAGCCGGAAGCCCCTCCGTTTGACGCCGGAGAGAGCGATTAAATCGCCAGTGTTCCCGTCTCATCCTCGATCAACAGCAGGATCTTTTCCTGTTCCCCGGTCGTCGCGTTGACATAGACGATGACATGTCTGCCATCTGCTGTTTCACATTTAAATTCATGGCACAGCACCTCATATTCCCCGGCGCTGGGGATCAGGGCAAGCTGGTGGGCCAGTACGGTCAGATCACCCGCGACCTGCTTCTGCGCCGTCTCGGCGGAAACGGTGGGGGAGACCAGATCGCGTTCCCTGTGGTTCGTGAGATAACCCTCCGCATCAAATCCGGTGACTGTCCCGTCGTCCAGCGCGACCGATACCTTGACAAGATCGGGATAGATCACCACATTTCCCACGACGGGAGCGAAGTTAATCGTAATGATGTTGTCCTGGATTATCCAGTAGCTCTCCTTCATATCTGGGTAGCCCCGCTGGGCCAGAAAATCCACGGCACCTCCGATGGCCTCCTTTGCGGAAAGCACGCTGTTCGTTACTGTGCAATAGCTGAAAAGTGAAACCACTTTACCACCATACTTGGAGACCTCAATGGAGAAATCTCCCTTTTCCATCGGCGCGGAAAAGTCCCAGGCAGGCAGGGTCCCTTCGCCGGCTGAGATCAGTGTAAGCGTTCCCGGATCGATCCCCAGAAATTCTCCCGCGGCGGCAGCGGCCTCCTCCTGTCCGACGAATGCCGCCCCTTCCAGCGCCAGAGGGGTGCGTCCGGTCAGATGCTCGGAAAAGGGACCGTCATAGATCAGAGAAGGAACTTCAGGAAAATCGGCTTCCATCTCCTGAAAGGTGGAGCCTGCCGTTACCTGATCCTTGCCCTCGGCTGCGGCGGACAGCCTGGTTTCAGCCGCCGTCACGTCCTCCAGGGCCCACGCGCCGTCATAAAGCTGCGACTGAAGGTTTTGAAGTGTCTGCGACAGTTTGGATGCCCCGTCCGCGAGGGCATACAGCCCCTCCCGCTCCGTGCTGCCGATCCCGCCGTTCTGCGCCGTGCTCCGCGAAAGTGCCAGCGCATAGTCTCCCGCCTTGGCGACGAACGATGCGGTCTGTTCCAGCTCGACATTTGCGTAGGGCAGTTCTCCGAGCGCAAGCTGTGCCGTCATGGCTTTTCCGTAGACTTGGGTACACAGAGAGGACAGCAGGGCAGGGGATGTGGCATACGTTCCTTTCTCCAGTGCGGTCTGCAGCTCGCTCATGGCTGTAGTGAGCTCGGCAAACGCATGCTGATAGCTGTTCTGAAGGTGAAGCCTGTATCTTGCAGCCTCGGCGTGTCCCTGTATCGCCAAAGCCCCCACAACGACAAAGGCGGCGACGAGGAAGCTTGCCGCGCGAATCGGTTTTTTCCTGCCGCCAAACCTGATTTTTTCCATATGGATCACACCCCTCTTGGCATTAGCATGACCCAAAAACAGCATGATATTATAAATGACTTAGGAGTAATTCAAATGAAGAAGATCAATCGTCTTTTTGCCGTGCTGCTGAGCCTGTCCCTTCTGTTTTCGGTACTTCAGGTGGATGCGCTGGCGGCGTCTGCGGCCGGATGTTCCATGTCGAATATCACGTATACTGTCGGATATACGTACGGACAGTTTTCCGACGTGGATGAGAGCAAATGGTACGGAGAGGACGGGCAGCAGGTCATCAGCACCGCCTGCAGGCTCGGACTGATGCAGGGGAGTGGCAGCGGATTTTCGCCGGAGAGCAGCGTCTCGCTGGCCGAAGCGATCACCATGGCCGCCAGGCTCCATAATCTTTACTGCGGAAGCCCGGTCGATTTTAAACAGGGTACCCCGTGGTACAAGGTCTATACCGACTACGCTGTGGAAGAGGGGATCATTTCCGCCGCGGATTTTGCGGGCACGAACAGCCGTCCGGACTATACCCGCGCCGCTACCCGGGCCGAGATGGCGTATATCTTCGCGAATACCCTGCCCGGGGAAGAATTGTCCGGCATCAATAACGTCGTGTCCATCCCGGATGTGAGCACTGGGACGCACTATTCGGACAGTATCTTCCTCCTCTACCGCGCCGGTGTGCTCACCGGAGATCAGACCGGAACATTTTATCCGGACCGCTCCATCAATCGCGCCAGCGCCGCCGCCATCCTCGCCAGGGTCGCGCTGCCCGATATGCGCAAGTCGTTTACCCTGGGGAAGGACAACGGCGTTTTACCGTGGTACGACATCTACAGCAAGGGGATGTGGATCGACAGCGCCGAGAAGCTGGAGGATCTGTATACCGATGCCGTCATCAGGCGGATCGACTCCTTCCAGGTGAAAACGACCGAGAATGTGCTGGATACCTTTTACGCGGCCGGCGTGATGTTTGATTTTAATGTCAGCCAGGTCCTCTATGAGTACGAATACAAAACCGGCCTTCTGAAGATCAGCATCAGCTATACGCTGTTTGGCGAGGTGGAAGCGCTCGGCATCACGGAGGATGCCACAGCCAG
>CAZVHV010000072.1:6007-8097 GCA_964627025.1 uncultured Oscillospiraceae bacterium
CCTCCAAGGCCCTGGCCTATGACAAACGGCTTAACGCGATCGAGGACAGTATTCTCACCGCCGGTATGACCGACCGTGAGAAGTGCAAGGCCATTCATGATTACATGATCCGGAATTATGAGTATGACCAGAACTTTATGGATGCGTCTTACAGCTTTGCCGGCCTGCTGGACAATGGCGTGGGGGTCTGCCAGGGCTATGCCCAGCTGTTCTATCTGCTGGCAAACCGCGCAGGCGTCTTCTGTGAGATGCTCACCGGCTCGGCAGACGGTACCGGTACCGGGTACTATGAGGACCATATCTGGAATGTCGTGTATCTGGATAACAACTGGTACCATATCGATGTCACATTTGATGACCCGATCGGAGGCGGAGGAAGGATCTATTACAACTACTTCCTGATCAGTAGCAAGCAAATCTCCGGCGACCATAAGTGGTAAAAAAAGGACCTGCCGATTACTCGGCAGGTCCTTTTTTCAGGCAAGAATGTAAACAGTGCAGGTCCGCCGTCCAAAACTGAGACAGGCATTGTGCGTGTTGAAAAAGAGATCAATTCGCTTGCCTTTGATGCCGCCGCCGCAATCCTCGGCAGTGGCGATTCCGTAGGTGATGGAACCATCGGCGGAAACAATATACATTTTGGTGCCGTACGGGATGACCTTAGGGTCCACCGCAATGGCGCCCAGACGTGCGGTCGTGCCCGTTGCGGTGCGTTTCCACGACTGTCCTTCGGTCGTGTAGGCGGTTGCAGTGCAGGTGATGACCTTGGAGTAGGAGTGGGTCTCTCCGGATGCCGTCGTAAGAATGCCCTTTTCCCGGTCCACCGCCACTAAAACATCGTTGGTGGCGGAGAGGGAGGACTGAGCCACACGTTTCACACCGGTACCATATTCGATGATCTCGGTCACCGGCTCGGTGACGGACGTCCCCACGAAGGTCTGCACAGGCTCCCGGCCCGTGGTGGTCCTTGTCTCGGTCTCGATAGTGCGTGTGCCGTCTGCGCCTTCCTGGACCACCTGCTCGGTGCCGACAGCCAGCTTGGGATTTGCGCGGCGTATGGTATCATGGGGGATTGCCTCGTACGTGGTTTGTTTTGTGACTACCGTACGGATGACATCAATGTATGTCGTTCCGCCATCTTTGGTGATCTCAAAGGTATCATCCGGCTGAAGTGTGATGCCGGCGCGGATAAACGCTTCGCTGACATCCCCTGAATATCCCTCCACGGTATAGATGCGATCGCTGTCGGAAATAAGATAGGTTGTCTTCGCCGTGACGAAACCGGTGAAAAGCGCGATGGTGATGAGAAAGGCGGCAGCAAGAGCCCCGAGGCGCCCAAAGATATTCATGGAAGTGAGGCGCCGAATTGAGAGATGCTGTGACATGAGTTGTTACCTCCTGTATGTTGGAGGATTATAACTGTACACAGCAGAAAAGTCAACAGTTCCAAAGGGTTTGAGGGATGCTTGAATTATTTTAATAACATTATGTAAACCAACAAAAAGAGAATTTCCCAATAATCCAACAGAAAAAAGAAGAAAAAAGGTTACAAATGATTACAGAAAAAGTCGGCGCCAGCAAGGGATTTCCGTATCTGCGCCTTACGATGGGAAAATAAATGGGAAAAAAGAGGGGACAGGGATCCTCTCATGGTTTTGTTACCCTGTCTTTCATGCCGAAAATACCTAATAAATGGTAATTAAACATAATACAAGAAAAAAGCTGTAAAAAAGTTTAGACAAACTGACGCAAAAGCAGAGACGCTGTTGCACGAAAATTTGTGCAACCAACAGAGAGAAACTGAAAGAAGCGTGCGCACAAAATCACGATTCCAGTTCCAATTCCTTCAGCAATTTCTGATCCGCTTTTGAGGAAAGGTCGAGCTTTTCATAGAGATCGGGCCGCCGCTGCAGAGTGCGCAGGATAGACTGCTTGCGTCTCCATTTGGCGATATTGGCGTGATGACCGGAGAGGAGAATAGGCGGAACGGATCTTCCATGCCAGATTTCCGGGCGTGAGTACTGCGGGTATTCCAGCATCCCGTTCCAGTGGCTCTCATCGGTAAAGCACTCCTCGTCGGGCAGGACGCC
>CAZVHV010000073.1:0-6546 GCA_964627025.1 uncultured Oscillospiraceae bacterium
AGCCGATGTCGGCCACCTTGAGGGCGGGCGCGTCGTTGACGCCGTCGCCCGTCATGGCGACCACCTTGCCCGCCTTCTGCCAGGCCCTGACGATGCGCATCTTGTGCTCGGGGGAGACGCGGGCGAAGACCGCGAATTTCTCGATGTCCTGCTCCAGCAGCTCCTGGGGCATGAAGTCCAGGTCCTCGCCGGTGATGGCGAGGTTGCCGGGGCGGAAGATGTCGAGCTGCCTGGCGATGGCGACGGCAGTGAGCTTGTGGTCGCCGGTGATCATGACGGGGCGGATGCCGGCGGCGTAGCACTCGGCGACCGCCGTTTTGACCTCGGGCCGGGGCGGGTCGATCATGCCCAGCAGGCCGACGAACACGAGGCCGCTCTCGAGGGTCTCGGAGGCGAGGCCGGCCGGGATGGCGGTGATGTCCTTGTAGGCCGTGCCCAGCACGCGCAGCGCGCGGGAGGCCATGTCCTCATTGGCGGCCGCGACCTCCTGGGCCGTGCCGCCCCCCGCGACCGAGACGCAGCGGCGCAGCAGCACGTCGGGGGCGCCCTTCACCATCACGCGGTAGCCGCCGCCGGGCAGGGGGTGGATGGTGGACATGAGCTTGCGCTGGGAGTCGAAGGGCAGCTCGGCCTTGCGGGGCATATCCTTTTCCAGCTGGTTCTTGCCGATGCCCTCGGCGGCCGCGAGGGTGACGATGGCGGTCTCGGTGGGGTCGCCCATGCACCGGATGGCGCCGTCGCCGTCGAAGGTGAGCTGGCTGTCGTTGCAGAGGGTGCCGATGGTGAGGGCGGCGGCGCGGTTGTTCCCCTTCACCCACACCTCCACCACCGTCATCCTGTTCTGGGTGAGGGTGCCGGTCTTGTCCGAGCAGATGACCGAGGCGCAGCCGAGGGTCTCGACCGCGGGCAGCTTCTTCACGATGGCGTTCTGTTTGACCATCCGCTGCACGCCGAGGGCGAGCACGATGGTGACGATGGCGGGCAGGCCCTCGGGGATGGCGGCCACGGCCAGGCTGACCGCGGTGAGGAACATCTGCAGAATGTCCTTGCGCTCGATGAGGCCCACGCCGAACATCACGGCGCACACGCCGAGGCAGATGAAGGAGAGGGTCTTGGAGATCTCGGTCATCTTCCGCTGGAGGGGGGTCTCGCTGTCCCCCTCGTTCATCAGCATGCCGGCGATGCGGCCCACCTCGCTGTCCATGCCGGTGGCGGTGACCACGGCGGTGGCCCGCCCGTTGGTGATGACGGTGGCCGAGATGACCATGTTGCGCCGGTCGGCCAGCGCGGTCTCGGCGGGCAGATCGTCCACCGCCTCCTTGGAGACGGGCACCGACTCGCCGGTCATGGCCGATTCGTCCGCCTTCAGGTTGGCGCATTCCAGCAGCCGGGCGTCGGCGGGCACGAGGTCGCCGGCCTCCAGCAGGATGATGTCGCCGGGCACCAGCAGGGCGGTGTTCACGCGCTCCAGCTTCCCGCCGCGGATCACCTTGGCCAGCGGCGCCGACATCTTCCGCAGCGCCTCCAGCGCCTTTTCGGCGTTGTCCTCCTGCGAGATGGAGATGGCGGCGTTGACCAGCACGATCAGCAGGATGATCACCGCGTCGATCCAGTCCTCAAAGCCGCTCGCGATCAGCGAGAGCACCGCCGCGGCCAGCAGCACGAGGATCATCGGGTCCTTCATCTGTCCGAGGAAGCGCCGGAACAGGCTCTCCTTCTCGCGCTGCTCCAGCTCGTTGCGGCCGTACTGCCGCAGCCGCCGTTCGGCCTCCTCGCCCGTCAGTCCGGCGGACTGTCCCGTTTTCAGCTGCTCCAGCACTCCGCGCGCGGGCATACTGTGCCACATGCTCATTTGCACTGCTCCT
Organism: uncultured Oscillospiraceae bacterium; assembly: GCA_964627025.1. Taxonomy (GTDB): domain Bacteria; phylum Bacillota; class Clostridia; order Oscillospirales; family Oscillospiraceae; genus JAEWRY01. The sequence continues at coordinate 1,866 of CAZVHV010000073.1, forward strand.
TTTTCATTTCGTTATTCAGTCAAGTATACCGAATCGCCCGGGCGATTGCAAGAAAAAACCGGGCGGGGTCAGCCGCCCGATGCGGACGGGCTGGGGGACGGCTCTGGCGAGGGGCTTTCGGCCGCGGCGGAGGGGCTCGCGGAAGCGTCGGGCGAGGGGCTGGCGGCGGCGCTCAGCCGCGCGTCGATCTCCTCCTGGTGGGCCAGCAGCTTGGTGTAATAGTCCTGGACGTCCAGCTTGTCGTACTCCGGCTTGGTCTCCACCTTGGCGCTGCCGGTCAGCTCCTCCATCATGGCGTCCATCTGGGCGTCGGTCCACTTGCTGCGCAGCTCGGCGGTGTCCGGGTCCTGCCGCAGGATGATGTGGTAGCCGTAGCCGCTCTCCACCACGTCGCTGATCTCGCCGATGGCGAGGGCCCGGGTGGCGGCCTCAAAGGCGGGCTCCATCTCGCCCGCCGTGAACACATAGCCGTCGGGGTTGGAGGCGAGGCCGCTGTCCTCGCTGTACTCCTTCATCAGGGTGTCGAACAGGGCCGCCGGGTCCTTGCTGGCGCGCAGCTGGGCCAGCAGCTCCTCGGCCCGGGCCTTCTTCCGGGCGACCACGTCGGGCTCCAGGCTGGCGTAGACGCCGGTCTCGGCGTTGTAGTCGTTCTTGTCCACCGTGAGCAGCAGGATGTGCTTGGCCGAGAGCAGGTCGTTCTCCTGGATATAGGCGTCCATGTCGGCGTCGGTGGGGGCGTTCGGCCCGTTGTCGCCGTAGAGGGCGGTCCGGAGGTCCTGGTACAGGTAGCTCACCTGGTTGAGATGGTCCATCCCCGCCTGCGACAGGCCGGCGCGGGAGAGCCAGAGGGCGTAGTTCTCCTGGCCGCCCAGCTGCTTCACCATGTCGGCCAGCTCGTCCTGATAGGCCGCCTGGTTCTCGGCGGTGAAGGTGCAGCCCGTCTCGGCGGCGCGCTGCTCCACGACGGCGTAAAACTTCGCGGTCTCCAGGGCGTCGTTCCTGCAGTAGTCGGCCATGGAGACGCCCGAAACGTCCTGCGTCCAGTCGATGCCCTGCTGGCCCATATACTGCGCGTACTGGTCCATATAGCCGACCGACTGGGACAGCCAGAACAGATATTCCTCCGCCGTGACCTCTTTTCCGTTCACGGTAAGCAGCACGGTGTCGGCGGGCATGCCCGCCAGCTGCTCGATCACATCATTCTCCTGCGTGGGGGATGCGGCGGTCCCCGTTCCGGCCAGGCTGCAGCCGGAAAACATGCCTGCGGTCAGCAGGACGGACAGGAAAAGGGCGACTGCCTTTCTCGTCTTCATGTGGTTCGCTCCTTCCTTCTCCCAACAAATCTTGGGCGGCGCGTCTGCGCCGTGAATGGGAACATTGTACCACGTTTTCCGGCGTCTTACAACGGGAATGCGGACGAATCCGGGAGGAAGGGGCTCCGCGCCGGCCGGATCACGCCGGAAACCGGCCCCTTTTTCCCTCCGGAATCTGTGAAATATTTTTTAAAAAAACATGTGACAAACACCGCGGGATGCGATATAATGACTGCTGTTGGTTATTTACTTATTAAAAAAGGAGAGACACTCATGAATTTACTGCGCAAAGCCGGTTCCTTCTTCGACTGTGTAGACGGCCTGATCGACCATGAAACGGTCTGCAGCATGCGTGAGATCCGCCACCACTTTCATGTGACGTGTTACGACCATTCGGTGTTTGTCTCTTATGTCGCGTTCCGCATGGCCCGCTTCCTGGGCGCGGACTACCAGCAGGCGGCCCGGGCCGGCCTGCTCCACGACCTCTTCCTTTACGACCCGCACGACCGCAGCTGCTACGAGGGCAACCAGTGCTTCGCCCATCCCAAGGCCGCCCTGAAGAACGCCTCCGCCCTGTGCGGCGACCTCACGCCGGCCGAGGAAAACTCCATCCTCACCCACATGTGGCCCCTGGCCGCCCGCATGCCGCGCTACAAGGAAGCCTTCATCGTCAACGCGGCCGACAAGCTGTGCGCCGTCATCGAGGTCTGCAACCTCTCCCGGTTTTTCTTCCGCTACCGCCCGGAGCCGGCGGTCGTGGCCGAATATTGAGCCCCGCCCCCGTCCGATTTGACGCGTTCGTCCCGCCCTCCCCTTCCGGGAGGGCGGTTTTTTGTCATTTTGCCCCGTATTTCGTCATATTTCGACGAAAAATCGTCTAATCCTCCGATTGCGCCAAATCGCAAATTAATTTTAAAATTTTTATGTATTTCCCGTTCTTTTTTGTTATAATGCTAAATAATGATTCACGTAGAAATGAATAGATAGGAAGGGGGAGCTCCCGTTTATGAGTATGACAGACGCGATCGTCTTTTTACCCAGGGGGTCCGCGGGCGAGCCGCCCGTCCTGATGGAATCACTGCTGTTTTCGCCCGGGGCCGCGTGGCTGACCGAGGCGCTCAGGCAGTCGGGCGTCAGCCGTTATCTGGCGGTCTGCCACGCGGACGACCAGGAGGCGGTCGCCCACTGCTTTCCGGAGGACACCGAATTCGTCACGAGCGATATGGAGGACGCCAACCTTCGTCTGGCGGCCTTTTTGTCGTGCAGCGAGGGCCGGGTCGCGGTGATCACCGGTCCGGTCCTGCTCTCGCCGGAAGGCGCGGAGCGGCTCCGCGCGATCGCCCCCCTGCCCTCGGGCGACCCCACCGGGGTCTACCGGGTGGACGCCGCCGTCCTGCGGGACGCGCTGGAGGCGAACGAGCCCTTTGAGTCGGTGCTCCAGTCCAGGGGCGAGGCCTTCGGCCGCCGCGCCGGCCTGTTCGAGGGGGTCCTCCCCTACCGTCTCCAGTGGGAGAGCTTCCAGAACGCCCAGGCCTCGGCGCGCAGGCTGCAGGTCGCGCGGCTGTCGGCCGCGGGCGTGCGCTTCCCCGATCCCGAAGCGGTCTACATCGACCCCGCGGTCACGGTGGGCGAGGGCACCGTCCTCCTCCCCGGCACCATCCTCCGCGGGCGGACGGTGATCGGCAGAAACTGCGAGATCGGCCCCAACTCCATGGTGCGCGACTGCGCCGTGGGCGACGACGTGCTCGTCAACGCCTCCCAGTGCAACGAGAGCGTCATCGGCAGCCACAGCAAGGTCGGCCCCTTCGCCTATATCCGCCCCGGCTGCACCGTGGGCGCCGACACCAAGGTGGGCGACTTCGTGGAGCTGAAGAACTCGGTCGTCGGCGATGGCACCAAGATCTCCCACCTCACCTATGTGGGCGACTCCGACGTGGGCCGCGGCGTCAACCTCGGCTGCGGCACGGTCACGGTCAACTACGACGGCGCCGCCAAGTTCCGCACCGTGGTGGGGGACCGCGCCTTTGTCGGCTGCAACTCCAACCTCATCGCCCCGGTGAAGATCGGCGCGGGCGCCTATGTGGCCGCCGGCTCCACCGTCACCGACGACGTGCCGGCCGAGAGCCTGGCCATCGCCCGGGCGCCCCAGACGGTCAAGCCCCAGTGGGCCGCCAAACGCCGGAAAAAATAACCGCGTCCCCGGGCCGCCCTCCGCGCCCGGGGACCCTTTGCCGCTTTTTCGTCAGGCGGAGTTTCAAAAATAAAAATCATTATGATTTCAGAAAATGAGAGGAATGTAACAAACATGATTTCACATGGCAAGGACATCAAGATTTTCGCCGGCAACTCCAACCGGCAGCTGGCGGAGGCCATCTGCAAGGATCTGGGGCTGTCCCTGGGAAACTCCGAAGTGGGCAGGTTTTCCGACGGGGAAAGTTTCGTATCCATCTATGAAACCGTGCGCGGTTCCGATGTGTTCGTCGTCCAGTCCACCTGCACCCCGGTCAACGACAATCTGATGGAAATGCTCATCATGATCGACGCCCTCAAGCGCGCCTCGGCCGGCCGCGTCACCGCCGTGGTCCCCTACTTCGGCTATGCCCGTCAGGACCGCAAGACCAAGCCCCGCGATCCCATCTCGGCCAAGCTGGTGGCCAACCTCATCACCCGCGCCGGCGCCGACCGTGTCCTTACCATGGACCTCCACGCCTATCAGATCCAGGGCTTTTTCGACATCCCGGTGGACAACCTGCTGGGCAACCCCATTTTCACCAACTACTACCTCGACCGCTTCGGCAGCGAACAGGAGAACACCATCGTGGTCTCGCCCGACGTGGGCTCGGTCACCCGCGCCCGCGCCTTCGCCCAGAAGATGGGCATGGGCCTCGCCATCGTGGACAAGCGCCGCCAGCGCGCCAACTCCTCCGAGGTCATGAACATCATCGGCGACGTGCGCGGCAAGCGCGTCATCCTGTTTGACGACATGGTGGACACCGGCGGGTCCCTCTGCGGCGCGGCCAAGGCGCTGGTGGAGATCGGCGGCGCCACCGAGGTGTACGCCTGCGCCTCCCACGGCGTCCTCTCCGGCCCGGCCGTGGAGCGCATCCAGAACAGCGTGATGAAGGAAGTGCTCTTCCTCGACACCATTCCCCCCCGTCCGGAGACGACCTGTGATAAAATCAAGTATCTCTCGGTCGCCCACATGTTCGCCGAAGCCATCGACTATATCTACGAGGAGACCTCGGTCTCCAGACTCTTCAACTGAGCGGGCTGACCCGCGGCTTGCGCCGGACGTGCGCGGAGGCTCTGCCCTCCGCGTACGTTTGACGCCTGCGGGCGTTTTTTCCGGCGCGCGGAGCCTGCGGCCC
>CAZVHV010000073.1:6556-8008 GCA_964627025.1 uncultured Oscillospiraceae bacterium
TCCCCCTTTTCCGAGGTGCGTTATGTTTTTCAAGCAACAGAAGGACGCCGGCATCGGCTGGCTGGTGGTCGGCCTGGGCAACCCGGGCGACAAGTACGAGGGCACCCGCCACAACGTCGGCTTCCAGGTGATCGACGCGCTGGCCGAGCGCGCGGACGTGCCCGTGCAGCGGCTGAAGCACCGCGCCCTCACCAATCCGGCCGTCCTCGGCGGACAGAAGGTGCTGCTCCTGAAGCCGGTCACCTACATGAACCTCTCGGGCGAGGCGGTGGCCGACGCCGCCCGCTTCCACAAGATCGCGCCCGACCATATCCTGGTGGTCTGCGACGACGTCTCCCTCCCCCTGGGCAAGCTGCGCATCCGCCGCGGCGGGAGCGCCGGCGGGCACAACGGACTGAAAAATATCATTCAGCACCTGTCCACCGACCAGTTCCCCCGCGTCAAGCTGGGGGTGGGCGCCAAGCCCCACCCCGACTACGACATGGCCGACTGGGTGCTCTCCCGGTTCGCCGGGCAGGACCGGGCCGCCATGGACGAGGCCGTGCGGCGCGCCGCCGACGCGGTGGAATCCGTCCTGCGCGACGGCCCGGACAGGGCCATGGCATCCTTCAACTGACCGCGCGCCCCGGCGCGCCGGAGCCCCCCGGCTTTCGGTGCGGGGGCGCTTCGTCGTTTCTGTAACTTCTATTTTTTTCTAATTTGGAGTCTCGCTATGAAACTGCTGACCAATCTGCTCGAATCCCTGCCCGAGTACCGCCGGCTGCTGGCCGCCGTCGACAACGGGGCGTGCCCGGCGGCGGTGTCCGGCCTGGCCGCCGTCCACCGGGCCCACGCCGCCGCCGCCGTCTTTCAGGAGACCGGGCGCCCGGTGGTGCTGGTCTGCGCCGACGAAAGCGAGGGGAGCCGCCTGGCCGGCGACCTGGAGGCCTTCACCGGCCTTCCCGCCAGACTGCTCACCGCGCGGGAGTTCATGTTCCACGACGCCGCCACCGTCTCGCGCCAGTGGGAACACCGGCGGCTCGCCGTCCTGCGGGACCTGGCCGCGGGCCGGGCGCCCCTGCTGGTGGCCACGGTGGAGGCCCTGCTGCAGCGCACCATCCCCCGCGCCCTCTTCGACCGGACGGCGCTGGAGCTGCGCATGGGCGTGCGGTACGACCCGGCCGCCCTGACCCGGACGCTGACCGAGGCGGGCTACACCCGCTGCGACCAGGTGGAGGGCGTGGGCCAGTTCGCCCTGCGCGGCGGCATCCTGGACTTCTTCTCCCCCGCCCACGAGCAGCCGGTGCGCGTGGAGTTCTGGGGGGACGACATCGACTCCATGGGCCTGTTCGACGTCTCCACCCAGCGGCGCACCGGCCCGCTGAAGGAGGCCGTCATCCTCCCGGCCGGCGAGGTACTGCCCGCCCTCTCCCCCGACCCGGACTGCCCGGGCGGGGACAAAAACCTGCCCCG
>CAZVHV010000074.1:0-7964 GCA_964627025.1 uncultured Oscillospiraceae bacterium
GGTCAGCAGGACCACAAGGACAACGGTAAGGATCGGTGTGACGATCGTGACCATCTTCGTGGTCGAGTCCCAGATCACCACACTGTCGGAAAGCCACGGAATGGTCGGATAGACCTTGGCGAGGCCGCCGGTGAAGTAGAGCGCGGCGTTCTGCAGCAGGTAGGACACGCCGATGGCGCTGATCATGACCGACATGCGCGGCGCGCTGCGCAGCGGCCGATAAGCCACGCGCTCAATGAGAAAGCCCAGGATCACCGTAAAGAGGAGCACCAGCGGGATGGCGACCGTCATGGGCAGCGATGCCGAAAGATAGACCATCATCAGGCCGGCGCACATAAATACGTCGCCGTGGGCAAAGTTAATCAGGCGCAGGATACCGTAGACCATGGTGTAGCCGATGGCGATCAGCGCGTACTGTCCCCCGACGGAAATGCCCGACAGGAAGTAAGACAGATTAGCGTGCAGGAACTCAATCATGTGTTTGCCTCCATTTATGTCGCCTCAAAAGAAAACGGCGCGCATTCTCTTTTGAGGCGACATAATATCATAGTGCGGCGGGGGTCTTTGGCCCCCGCCGCATGGTAAGACTCAGTTTCAGTCGATGGTAACGGGGGGCAGCGCATCCCAAGTGCCGGTCTCGTTGTTGCAGTGCTTGACATAGGCTGTGTTGCGGACGGCATCGCCGTTTTCCTGGTCAAGGGCGATATGGCCGGACACGCCGTCATACTGGGTGGACCACAGCGCCTGCATGATGGCGGAAGAGTCGGCGCTGCCGGCGTTTTTGATGGCCTGGAGCGCGAAGAAGTAGGCGTCGTAGCCCATTGCGGTGACCGCCGCGACCGTGTTGTCGCCGCCGTTGTTGGCAAGGCGGGTAGCGTCGGCATTGACCCATGCTTTGAAGCCGTCGTCAAATTCCTTGTTCGCGCCTTCGGGATAGAAGGTGGTGATGGTGATATCAACATTCTTGCCCTTGGCGGCCTGGAGGATGACGTTGGAGTCCCAGGTATCGCCGGCAAGGATCTTCATGCCCAGTCCCTGAGCCTGAGCCTGGTCGATGATGAGCTGAGCGGACTCGGTGGAGCCGGGGGAGAAGAAGACTTCGCAGCCCGCGTTCTTGGCGTTGTTGATATAGGAAGTGAAGTCGGAGTTGCCGTCCGGGTAGGTATCGGTCACGCACTCGCCGCCCATCTGCTCAAATGCCTTTACAAAGTAGTTGACCAGGCCGCCGGAGTAATCGTCGCCCAGCTTGGCCAGGCAGTAAGCCTTCCGGATGCCGAGCTCATTGTAGGCATAGTTGGCAAGGACCGTACCCTGGAAGGGATCGAGGAAGCAGATGCGGAAATAATGCTTGTTGCCGGCCGTGACCTGCGGGTTGGTGCAGGTGATGCCGATGGCGGGGATCCCGGCCGCCTCGAAGGTGGGGGAGCCGGCGATCGAAACGCCGGAGCCGTAGGAGCCGAGCACCGCGGAGACGCCCGCGGAGACCAGCGTGGCAGCCGCGCTGGCCGCTTTGTCGTTGGAGCTCTCGTTATCGACCTTAACGAGTTCGACATTGTACGTGGTACCGTTCACATCCACCGTGGGAGCGACGGAATTGGCATACTCGATACCGAGGGTCTCCTGCTTTCCGCCTGCGCCGTTTTCACCGGAAGCGGGCTCGAAAACGCCGATCTTGATGACGTTGCCCGATGCGCTGGGCGTGGGGCTGGAGGCAGTGCCGGAGTTGCTGGAGCAGCCGGCCACCACACTCAGAATCATCATGGTTGCAAGAAACAGAGCAAGAAATTTCTTCATAGTGATCCTCCGTTTTTTCTATGCGGGTAAAAAGGCCCGCAGTTTTGGCTGTCCGTGCTGGAAAGACAATTGTAGCATGGGCAACACGCGGAAAATTATAGCGCACAATCTGACAAATTGCAAGGGAAACTCTTCGGAATTCTGCCGGTTTTCCTTGCTCTATACCGCCTCATTTCCTTTCTTTTTTTAACTTTTTCTTGACATTCCCCCGATTCGCTGCTATTATAATCGTACATTTGTTCTATCTGAGGGAGAGGTGATCGCATGGAACTGATGGACAAGCTGACCATTCTGTCCGACGCGGCCAAATACGACGCGGCGTGCACCTCCAGCGGACTGAACAGGACTTCGGCGCCCGGCTCCATCGGCTCGGCCACGGCCGCCGGCTGCTGCCACACCTTTTCCGCGGACGGGCGCTGCGTCACGCTGCTGAAGGTCCTGATGACCAACGTTTGCGCCTACGACTGCCAGTACTGCGTCAACCGCCGCTCCAACGATCTGCCGCGGGCCTCCTTCACCCCCCGCGAGCTGGCCGAACTCACCATCGCCTTCTACCGGCGCAATTACATCGAGGGGCTGTTTTTAAGCTCGGCCGTGGCCGGCAGCCCGGACCGCACGGCCGAATCCATGATCGAGACTCTTCGCCTCCTGCGTGAGGAGTACGGATTCCGGGGCTACATCCACGCAAAGGCCATCCCCGGGACCGATCCCCTGCTCACCCAAAGGCTGGGGCTGCTGGCCGACCGGCTCTCGGTCAACATCGAGCTGCCCTCCGAGGCCGGTCTCAAGCGGCTCGCGCCCGAAAAAAGAAAAGCGGATATTTTAACGCCCATGGCGTTGATCCGCGACGAAGCGCGCAGCTCCCGGCAGGAGCTTGCAAAATACCGCCACGCCCCCCGTTTCGCGCCTGCCGGCCAATCCACCCAGATGATCATCGGCGCCACGCCGGAGTCCGACCGCCAGATCATGCTGCTGACCCAGGCGCTTTACCGAAATTACCGGCTCAGGCGCGTGTTCTACTCGGCATATATGCCGGTCTCCGACAGCCCCCTGCTGCCCGCCCGTCAGGACTTCCAGCCGCCCCTTCTGCGGGAGCACCGCCTGTATCAGGCGGACTGGCTGCTGCGTTTTTACCATTTCAAGGCCGAGGAACTGTTGGACGACGTCCATCCCGATTTCAACCCGCTGGTGGATCCCAAGTGCAGCTGGGCGCTGGCGCATATGGATCAGTTTCCCGTGGAGGTCAGCCGGGCGGATTACGAGGTGCTGCTGCGGGTACCCGGGATCGGCGTGACCTCGGCCCGGCGCATTCTGACCGCGCGCCGCAGCGCACCCCTCACCTTCGAGGGGCTGAAAAAGCTGCGGGTGGTGCTCAAACGCGCCCAGTACTTCATCACCTGCTCCGGAAAAATGATGGAGGGTCTGCGGACCAGCCCGGACGGCGTGCTGCGCCGTCTGGTGGCGCTGGAGCGCCCCCTGCTCGACCGTACGGCGCCCGAGCAGCTCTCCCTCTTCGATCAGGCGAGGTAGCGCCATGTGGATTCAGGTCGCCTACCAGTATGACGGCAGTTTTGCCGGTTTTCTCACCTGTATTTATGAGAGCTATACCCGCAGGGAATATCCGGCGGCCTTCGCCGCGCCGGACGATCCCCGCATTTCCCTCTACCCCGAACGCGAGATCCTCACCTCGGCCGCGCACGCGAACCGGGTGTTCGATTCCCTGCGCGCCAAAATCTCGGCGGAAGCGCGGCGGCTGGTCGTCTACGGCTTCCTCACCTGTCTGCCGGACAGAGAGCTGCGGCTCTACGAGTTTGTCCGCTTCGGCTACCAGGTCGGCCCCCCGGTTACCCGGAACCTCACGGACGACCGTGTCGCGGTGCTTATGGCCGCCGTCAGGCATCTGACGCGCGAGGCGGAGCTTCTTAAGGGCTTTGTCCGCTTTTCCGACTACGGAAAGCTTCTGGCGGGCGAGATCGCTCCCAAAAACCGTGTCCTGCCGCTGCTCAGGGCGCATTTCTGTGGGCGTTTTCCAGGCGAATCCTTCGTCCTCTATGACCGCACCCATCAGGAAGCCCTGTTTCATCAGCCCGGCAGCACCGTCATTCTGCCGGCGGAGGATTTTCAGACCGATGCGCCGGACCGGACCGAGCTTTTCTACCGCAGTCTCTGGCGGCGCTTTTATGACACCATCGCCATCGAGGGACGTTATAATCCCAAGCTGCGCATGACTCACATGCCGAAGCGCTACTGGGACACCATGACGGAGTTTCAGGGGGAATAAAGCGTCTCAGGCCCTCTCCTCCTACCACGCAAAAAAGCCCCCGGCGCCTGATGGCGCCGGGGGCTTTTACGTGTTTTTATCCGCCCAGATAGGCTTTTTTCACCTGCTCATCGGCCAGAAGCTCCGAGGCGGGCGCTGTGGCGATCAGACGCCCCGTCTCCAGGACGTAGCCGCGGTTGGCGATGGAGAGCGCCATCCGGGCATTCTGCTCCACCAGCAGGATGGTGGTGCCCGCCGCGTTGAGCGACTGGATAATGTCAAAAATCTGTTCCACCAGAATGGGGGCAAGGCCCATGGAGGGCTCGTCCAGCATCAGCAGATCGGGATTGGACATCATCGCGCGGCCCATGGCCAGCATCTGCTGTTCGCCGCCCGAGAGGGTGCCTGCCGTCTGACGCCGGCGTTCTTTTAAGCGCGGAAACTGCTGGAACACCCGCTCCATATGCTCGTCCATCCCGGCATTCGGCTGGGTGAAAGCGCCCATCTCCAGATTTTCCTCCACCGTCATCTGGGCAAAGACCCGCCGCCCCTCTGGAACGTGGGCCAGGCCCCGTCCCACGATCTTATGGGGGGCCAGCGTCCCGATGTTCTGATCCAGAAACTCGATGGACCCCGTTTTGCTGCGCAGAAGGCCGGATACCGTCTTCAGGATGGTGCTCTTGCCTGCACCGTTGGCGCCGATTAGGGAGACGATCTCTCCTTTGACCACCTGGAACGTGACGTCCTTGATGGCGTGGATGTTGCCATAATAGACGTTGATGTTGTTCACCTTTAACACGGCCTAGTCCCCCTTTTTGCCCAAATAAGCCTCGACCACCACGGGGTCGTTGCGCACCTCGCTGGGGGTGCCCTTGGCGATGATGCGGCCGTAGTTGAGCACTACGATGCCTTCGCAGATCCCCATGACCAGGCTCATATCATGTTCGATGAGCATGATGGCGATCTCAAAGGTGTCGCGGATCTTGCGGATATTCTCCATGAGCTCTCCCGTCTCGGAAGGGTTCATGCCCGCCGCCGGCTCGTCGAGCAGGAGCAGGGAGGGATTGGTGGCCAGCGCGCGGACGATCTCCAGCCGGCGCTGTGCGCCGTAAGGCAGAGAACCGGCCTTGTACGAAGCCAGCTTCTCCATGTCGAAAATGGAAAGCAGCTCCATCGCGCGATGACGGGCAATTTTTTCCGCGCTCCAATAGCCTGGCAGCCGGACAACGGCTTCGAAAAGCCCGTATTCCATCTCGTTGTGCAGACCGATCAGCACATTTTCCAGCACCGTCAGTTCCTTAAACAGCCGGATATTCTGGAAGGTGCGGGCGATGCCCGCCTGATTGGCCTGGATGGTATTCATGCCGGCGGTGTCTTTGCCGTCCAGCAGGATCTGCCCGCGGGAGGGCTTGTACACCTTGGTGAGCAGGTTGAAGACGGTGGTCTTGCCCGCGCCGTTGGGGCCGATCAGCCCGGCAATCTCGGTGCGGCCGATGCTCATATTGAAGTCGTCCACGGCGGTAAGTCCGCCGAAATCGATGCCCAGCCCGACACATTCGAGAATGGGCGTTTTGTCCTTGTCGCGCTCTGGGATCAGAGACATCCGCGGATCACGCTTTGCCATTATCGCGCGCCCCCCTTCTCGGATTTCTTTCCGGAAGAACGTCTGTTCCATGCCTTTTCCAGCAGATGAGAGAGGGAGAAATCATACATGCCCAGCAGTCCGGACGGCTTGAAGATCATGACCACGATCAGCAGCAGCGAGTAGACCACCATGCGGTACTGCGAGAAAGCGCGCAGCATCTCCGGCAGCGCGGTCAGCACCGTGGCCGAAATGACCGAGCCCAGCATGGAGCCCATGCCGCCCAGCACCACCATGACCAGGAACTCGATGGATTTCATAAAGTCGAACCCGCCGGGGCTCAGAAGGCCGAGGTAGCCGGCGTACAGCGCGCCGCCCACGCCCGCAAAGAAGGCCGAAACGATAAATCCAAGGGTCTTGTAATAGGTGGTCTTGATGCCGCAGGACTCGGCGGCGATCTCGTTCTCGCGGATGGCCAGAATCGCCCGGCCGTGGCGGGACTTCATCAGGGTATGGATCGCAAAGCAGGTGATGCCCACCACGAGAAAGGTATTGAGGAAGGTGGTGGTCTTGGGGATGTTTTTCAGGCTGGCCGCGCCGTAAGTAAAGTTGAAGCCCAGTACGCCGTCGATGTTCAGCAGCACCACCCGGATGATCTCGCCGAATCCCAGCGTGATGATGGCCAGATAGTCGCCCTTCAGGCGCAGGGCGGGGATGCCGATGATCAGCCCGAACAGAGCTGCGACCAGTCCGCCGCACAGCATGCTCAGGGGGAAGACCAGGGTGGTGGCATTCACGACCATTCCGAACGGAAGGGCGAGCTTGATGCCGATGAAATGCTTAATCAGGATGGCCGAGGAGTACGCGCCAACCGCCATGAATCCGGCATGGCCCAGCGGGAGCTGGCCCAGGTAGCCGGTGGCGACGTTGAGCGAGACGGCCAGGATGATATTGATGCCGATGAGCATGATGATCTTGGCATTGGAGGTAGAGATCGTCTTGTTGCCGATCAGCGTATTGAACACCACCAGAAAGGTGATGAAAAGGGCGGAGTTGATCAGATACCGCATCCACATGGGGATCTTCTTTGTTGTTGTCGTCATCGTTCTGCTCTCCTCAAACCTTCTCGTTCATGGGGCGGCCCAGAATACCCGTGGGCCTCACCACCAGGACAACAATGAGAATGGCAAAGACCACGCCGTCCTTCCAGACCGAAAGACCGGCCGCGGAAACCAGCGCCTCGGCCAGGCCGATGGCAAATCCGCCGATCATGGCGCCCGGGATGCTGCCGATGCCGCCCAGCACGGCGGCCACGAAGGCCTTGAGTCCGAGCATGGCGCCCATCGTGGGGCTGGCCTGCGGATAAGCGCAGGAGTAGAGGACCGAGCCGATGCCCGCCAGCGCCGAGCCGATGGCAAAGGTAAAGGAAATGGTGCGGTTCAGGCTGATGCCCATCAGCTGGGCCGCTCCCATATCCTCCGAAACGGCCCGCATGGCTTTGCCCATCTTGGTCTTCTGCACCAGGAAGGTGAGGGCCGCCATGGAAATGAGTGAAACAAGAATGGTGATGCCTGCCGTAAAGCTGATCTTCATGCTGCCGACGGTCAGGGGCGCACCGCCGAGGATGGTCGGCATCGACTTGGCGCTCGCGCCCATAAATATCTGCGCCAGATTTTCGAGCAGGAAGGAGATTCCGATGGCGGTGATCAGCAGGGAAATCCGGGGGGCGTTGCGCAGAGGGCTGTAGGCCACCTTTTCGATCGTAACGCCCAGCACCGTACAGCCGATCACGGCCAGCAGCCCCGCCAGCAGGGGCGGTACGGAGAGGGTCGTCATCATGTACCATGTGATGTAGGCGCCTACCATAATGATATCACCGTGGGCAAAATTCAGGAGCATGATAATCCCATAGACCATGCTGTATCCCAGGGCAACCAGCGCATAAATGGAGCCGGACTGCAGCCCGTTGATGATTTGATTGATAATGGTGGAAAACAGACTCATATTTCTCTTTTCATCCTTTCTCGTCGGAGGATGGACGTGCAAATAACTGCGGGGGCCATTTTTCGATCGTTCTTTACAGTTTACAACAGGATGGGTGACCCCGTCAACCGTCTGTAAACAAGAAAGAAACTATGCGGGGAGAAAGAGAGCCCTTCCCCCCGCATAGTCTGAATAGGTTTTGCTTCGGTGCTTAGAACATCTGAGAGAATACTTCCTTACCGTCCTCAAGGCGCATCATGACCGCGCTCTTGATGGGGTTGTCGTGATCGTCAAAGGTGTAGCCGTTGCTGGTGATGCCCTGCACCTTGTCGCTGTTGTTGCGGA
>CAZVHV010000075.1:0-7947 GCA_964627025.1 uncultured Oscillospiraceae bacterium
GCGCGCTTCTGTGCGGCTACTCGCGGGGGGAGTCGCTGCAGATCGGCGCCGGCATGGCCGCCCGCGGCGAGGTGGCCCTGATCGTCACGAGCAAGGGCATGTCGATGGGGGTCATCAACAGCAACTTCTACGGCCCCATCATCATTATGGTGATCGCCACCGCGGTGATCGCCCCCACCTTCCTCAAATTCGTGATCGGCCGCCAGCGGCCCGTCCCCAAGTACACCGACCTGGTGGAGAGCCGCCTGGTCGACGCCTATCAGGAGACCGAGCAGTTCGACCTCGCCCAGCAGGCCCTGCTGAAGATGCACCGGGCCTACCGGGGCGAGCCGGTCGAGGAGGAGGAGGACGCCCAGCCGCAGAAACCGCCTCCCTCCGACGAAACGCACTGACGCACCAAGCCAAAAAAGCGCCCGTCCGGGCGCTTTTTTGCTGCCCGCGCCGCCCGGCTGTCCACATTCCGACGCACTTTTTCCAATAACTGGAATATACTGTCTGATACAGTTTGTCCGACGGAGAAAGGAGACGGTATGTATGACCACAAAGGAGAAGCTGCGCACCCGGGCGGCGCGGCTGCGCGAGGAGGTGGCGCAGACCGGGCAGCTGGTGCTCCGGGCCCCCGCCCTGGTCCGCTGGGCGGAATACGCGATCCGCTTTCTGGTGGCGGCGGTGCTGGCCGGGGCGCAGATCTTCGGCGGCTACGCCCCGTTCGGGGTGGCGATGGTGGGGGCGTCCGGCTCGGGCGCGGGGGGCCTGGCCGCGCTGCTGGGGGCCTCCTTCGGCTACCTCTCCTTTTTCGGGCTGGTGGACTCCCTGCGCTACCTCGCCGCCGCCGTGCTCACCTTCTCGGTGGCCTTCGCCTTTTATGACATCCGGCTTTACCGCAGGCCGTGGTTCATGCCGCTGGCCACCGCCCTGCTCTGCGGCGCGACGGGCTTCGTCTATCTCTCCGACCAGGGGTGGAGGACCGAGGACGTCATTTTTTTCGCCACCGAGCTGCTCTTCGCCGGGGCGGGGGCCTATTTCTACCGCGCGGCCTTCTCCCCCTGGAGCGAGGAGGGCGACCTGGGCCTGCTCCAGGGGGTGAGCCTGCTCCTGCTGGGCGGCACCGCGCTCATCACCCTCTCCCATGTCACCCTCCTGCGCGACATCTCGCTGGGCCGGCTCGCCGCCGCCCTCGCGGTGATGGTGATCGCCTACAAGGGGCGCATGGGCCTGGGGGCGACCGCCGGGATCTCGGTGGGGCTCGCCATGGACCTCTCGGCGGGGGGCGGGCCGTTTTACGGCATGTCCTACGCCCTGTCGGGGCTGGCGGCCGGGCTCTTCTGGCAGGAGAGCCGCCTTTTCGCCGCGCTGGCCTATGTGCTCACCAACGCCGTGACCGTGCTGTGGACGTGGGAGAGCGGCGCGCGCGTTTCCGACCTCTATGAAGTCTTCATGGCCTCGGTGGTCTTTCTGCTGCTGCCCGAGTCGGTCCTGCGGCGGGCGGGGGCGCTGCTCGCGCGGGAGACCGAGGGGGACACCGCTCAGCGCGCCGGGCTTTACGTCCGGACGCGGCTGGAGGCCACGGCCCGGGCCTTCCGCGAGCTGTACGCCTGCCTGCGCGAGTCGCTGCGCCCCGCCCAGGGGAACGCGGGCAACGTGGCCTCGGTGTTCGACCGGGCGGCCGACCGGGTGTGCCGCCGCTGCGCCCTGCGGGATTCCTGCTGGCAGCGCGACTACGTCACCACCTTCAACGCCCTCAACGACGCCTCGGCCGCCATGACCGAGCGGGGCCGGGCTCAGCCCGCCGATTTCCCCGCCCACTTCTCCAGCCGCTGCCTCCACTTCACCGACTTCGTCGCCGCCGTCAACGAGGAGCTGAACCTCTTCCTCTGCCGCGGCCAGTACCGGAGCCGCCTGATCGAGAGCCGGCAGGCGGTGTGCCGCCAGTACGCCGAGATGGAGCATATCTTGAGCCGGGCCGCGTCGCAGCTCGGCACCCCCCTCCCCGGCGACCCCGGGCGGGAAAAGAAGCTGCGCGGGCACCTGACCGCCCTGGGTCTGGACGGCGCGGTCAGCGTCTACTACGACGAGAACGGCCGGCTGCGGGCCGAGACCGCCGACCTCCCCCTTCTGCGCGAGCCCGCCGAGCTGCGCCGGGTCTCCGCCCTGCTGGGCGTCCCGCTGCGCGAGCCCGAGCTTGAAAACGGGCGGCTGGTCTTCACCCAGGCCGAGCCCCTGGTGGCGGTGGCCGGGATCGCCGCCCGGCGGCGGGACGGCGAGCTGGTCAGCGGCGACGCGGGCGCCTGGTTCCGCCGGGCCGACGGGGCCCTCTACCTCCTGCTCTGCGACGGCATGGGCAGCGGCGAGGGGGCCAGCCGGGAGAGCAACCTCGCGGTGCGTCTGCTCGAGCGGTTCCTGCGGGCCGAGGTGGAGCCGGAGGAGGCCCTGCGGGTCCTGAACGCGGCGCTGGCCCTGCGCGGGGAGGCCGAGGGCGGCTTCACCACCATCGACCTGCTGGAGATCGACCTGTTCACCGGCGAGGCCGCGCTGTACAAGTTCGGCGCCGCGCCCACCTATCTGCGGAAGCAGGGGACGGTGAGCCGCGTGACGGGCAGCGCCTTCCCCGCCGGGCTGGCCGCGGGCGAGAACGTGCGGCCCGACGTGGCCCGCCTGCACCTCGAGGCGGGCGACTGCGCGGTGCTGGTGAGCGACGGGGTCACCTCGGGCGCGGGGGACGGCTGGCTGCGGGCGGCCCTGCGCACCTTCGACGGGAGCAGCCCCAAGGAGCTGGCCCGCCGTCTGGTGGAGGAGTGCGAGGGAAAAGAGGGGGGCGCCGACGACCGGACGGCCATGGTGGTCACCCTGGCGGCGCGCCAGACGGGCTTCGGCGGCGCATAAGAATCTCGGTTCCCGCGCGGTTATATTTGACACAATTCTTCCCCTGCGTTACAATAGGTGACGCTGAATAAAATCGGCCGCGGCGGAGCGCGCGTTCCGCCCGGCCATTCTTATGGAGGCTGTGAAATCCTTATGAATTACAGAAGACCTTCCCCAGTCCGCCAGCTCACGCTGGCCGCCGTGGTGGGCGCTATTTACGCCGCCCTCACCCTCGCGCTGCCCGCCCTCTCTTACGGGCAGTTCCAGATCCGCTTCGCCGAAGCGCTGACCGTGCTCCCCTTTTTCTTCCCCGCCACCGCGCCGGGGCTTTTCGTGGGGTGCCTGATCGCCAACCTGCTCAGCCCCTACGGCCTGGTGGACGTCGTGTGCGGCTCGGCCGCCACCCTGCTCGCCGCCCTGTGGACCGCGCGGATGCGCCACCGGTTCCTCGCGCCCCTGCCCCCCGTCCTGTGCAACGGCGTCATCATCGGCGCCATGCTGGCGTGGTACGAGGCGGGGTTCGGCCCGGCCTTCCCCGGCCTGTTCCTGATCAACGGCCTGTGGGTGGCCGCGGGCGAGGTGGCCGCGTGCTATGTGCTGGGCAGCATCCTGCTCACCGCCCTGCCCAAAATCGACTTTTTCCGTCAGATGATCCCCCCCGAGCGCCTCTAACCGGGCGAACGGAAGCCAGAGAAAAAACGCAGCGCCGCCCCGGGCGCCGCAGCTGCATCAAAGGAGTTTTGTCAATGAAGGTCAGAAAAGCCGTCATCCCCGCCGCCGGACTGGGCACCCGCATGCTACCCGCCACCAAGACCGTCCCCAAGGAGATGCTGCCCATGGTGGACAAGCCCGTCATCCAGTACATCATCGAGGAAGCGGTGGCCGCCGGCATCGAGGACATCCTCGTCGTCACCAACCGCGCCAAGTCCGCGATGGACGACTATTTCGACTACTACCCCGAGCTGGAGGAGCGCCTGGCGCGCAGCGGCAAGGAGAAGGAGCTGGCCGAGGTGCGCCGCGCCGCCGACCTCGCCAACATCTTCTACGTCCGCCAGAAGGAGACCAAGGGCCTGGGCCACGCCATCTGGCGCGCCAAGCGCTTCGTGGGGGACGAGCCCTTCGCCGTCCTGCTGGGCGACGACATCATGCGCGCGGACAAGCCGGTGATCCGTCAGCTCATCGACGCGGCCGAGAAATACCACGCCTCGGCGGTCGGCGTGCAGCAGGTGCCCATGGACGCCATCTCCAAGTACTCCTCGGTCAAGGTGGACCCGCTGGAGGCGCGCGTCTTCTCGGTCTCGGACATGAACGAGAAGCCCCAGCCCGAGGAGGTCTTCTCCCCCTACGCCATCCTGGGCCGCTACGTCCTCACCCCGGCCATCTTCGACATCCTGGAGAACCAGCAGCCGGGCTACGGCGGCGAGATCCAGCTCACCGACGGCCTGCGCGCCCTGTGCCGGAAGGATAAGATGGTCGCGGTGGATTTCGAGGGCCGGCGCTACGACACGGGCAACCTGCGCGGCTTCCTCGAGGCCACCATCGACTTCGCCCTCGACCACCCCGAGACCGGCCCCTGGCTGCGGGAGTTCCTGCGGACCAAGGCGGGCCGCTGATCGTTCCCTCCCCTCAAAAAAGCGTCCCGGCGGCCAACGGCCGCCGGGACGCTTTTCGTTTTCCCGCCCGCTCAGAACGGGAACCAGAGGACGAAGTACCACACCGCCGAGGCCAGCAGCGCGCCGAGCGCGGCGTAGGCCGGGGCGGGCAGGCGCGCGAGCAGCCTGTTCCAGCGGGAGTTGCGGCGCACGTAGCCGTTGGCGGCCCGCCGCGCCTCCTGCAGCACCTGCTCGGCCGTCACGCCGCCCGCCGCGGCGGAGCCCTCCCGCAGAATGAAGATCGCCTGTTCGAACAGCTTCGGGTCGGGCGACTTCACCAGAACGACCCGCCGTGTGATTCCCTTGACCAACCCGTCCACACCCCTTCGTTTTTTCCGCAAAGGCAGTATTGCCGGTTTTGTGAGGAAATATTCTCCAGTCCTTTGCCGCATATCAGGCGCGGGCCCTTCATACACTAAGGCGGGAGTATTTTTCCCTCGGGAGGACAAGGATATGGAACAGAACAGACGTCGGCTCCTGCTCGCGCTGGTGCTCGTGTTTCTCGTGAATATCGTCATCATCTCGGCGGCCCAGCGGGCCGACGCGGCCGCGTGGCGGCAGGGCTCGACGGGCGATACGGTGCGCGCCGTCCAGACCCGGCTGAAGACCTGGGGCTATTATACCGGCTCGGTGGACGGCATCTTCGGCCCGGCCACCCGGTCGGCGGTGGAGTATTTCCAGCGGCGGAACGGGCTGGCGGTGGACGGCGTCGTGGGGCCGGCGACGCTGGCGGCGCTGGGTCTGCCGGCCGGCAACGCCACGGCTCAGTCCAACAGCGTCACCCTGCTGGCGCGGGTCATCTCGGCCGAGGCCCGGGGCGAGCCTTACGCGGGCCAGGTGGCGGTGGGGGCGGTCATCCTCAACCGGGTGGAGCACCCGTCCTTTCCCAACACCATCGCGGGGGTGGTCTATCAGCCCGGGGCCTTCACCTGCATGACCGACGGGCAGATCAACAAGCCGGTGTCCGACTCGGCCTACCAGGCGGCGCGCGAGGCGCTCAACGGCACCGACCCCAGCCACGGGGCCATCTACTACTTCAACCCCAGCACGGCGACCAGCGCGTGGATCTGGAGCCGCCCGCTGCTCACGGTGATCGGCAGCCACCGCTTCTGCGCATAAGCAAAAAGAGGACACGCCTTCTGGCGTGTCCTCTCTGTTCGTCTGTCCGGAACTCAGTCGGTGACGTAGGGCAGCAGCGCGATCTGACGGGCGCGCTTGATGGCCTCGGTCAGCTGGCGCTGATGCATGGCGCAGGTGCCGGTGGTGCGGCGGGGCAGGATCTTGGACCGCTCGGAAACGAAGCGGCGCAGCTTGCCGGCGTCCTTGTAGTCGATGCTCTCCACCTTATCCACGCAGAAGGAGCAGACTTTACGGCGCTTGCGGCCGCGGGGACGTTCTCTGTTGTTATCCATAGCCATAGTGGCAAAACCTCCTTACTTCAAAACATCATAAAAAAGATCCGAAAGGATCATCGGGTCAAAAGGGCAGATCCCCGTCGTCGTCGCCGAGGTCGGCGAACTGGTCGCCCGCCGGGAAGGGGGGCGCGTAGCTGCCGGCGGCGGGAGCGGGGGGCGCGTAGGCGCTCTGCTCACCGTCTTTACGGGAATCCCCGAAATAGACGTTGTCGGCCACCACCTCGGCGGAGCGGCGTTTGCCGCCCTCCTTGTCGGTCCAGTCGCGGATCTGGAGGCGGCCTTCCACCACGGCCATGCGGCCCTTGGTGAAATAGCGGGAAACGAACTCGGCGGTCTGGCGCCAGACCACCACGTCGATGAAATCGGTGGCCTTTTCCCCGCCTTCCTTGCTCTTGAAGTCGCGGTCGACCGCGAGGCTGAAGGAGGCGACCGCCGTTCCGGTCTGGGTGTGCCGGAGCTCCGGGTCGCGGGTGAGGCGGCCCATGATGACGATTCGGTTCAGCATCCCGGTTCCTCCTTATTCATCCTTGCAGATGATCAGGGAGCGGATCACGCCGTCGGTGATCTTGAGGATGCGGTCCAGCTCCGCGGGGAAGGCGGCGTTGGACGTGAAGGTCATGAGGACGTAGTGGCCCTCGTTGAGGTCGTTGATGGGATAGGCCAGACGGCGCTTGCCCCAGACATCCACCTCGTTCACGGTTCCGTTCGCCTCGGCCAGGGCCTTGAACTTCTCGATGAGCGCGTTGATGCCCTCTTCGCCGAGCGCCGGATTCATGATGTAGACTACCTCGTAATTTGCGTTGATTTTTGCCATGCTTTTGCACCTCCTTATGGACATATGGCCACCGCGCGCGGCGGTGACAAGGATCAGGCCTGCCTATGGACAGGCCATATTATTATATCCGAAAAAACAGATTTGTCAAGGGAAAAAACGGCGTGCGGCCCCTCAGTCGAAGATCATGGTGGCGAAGTAGTCGTCGGGGGTCTCGGCGCGGCGGATGAGTTTGGTGGAGCCGTCGGGGCGGAGGAGGATTTCGGACGAGCGCAGGCGGCCGTTGTACTGGTAGCCCATGGCGTAGCCGTGGGCGCCGGTGTCGTGGATGACCAGCAGGTCGCCGCGGTCGATGCGGGGGAGCATGCGGTCGACGGCGAACTTGTCGTTGTTCTCGCAGAGGGCGCCGGTGACGTCGTACTTGTGGTCGCAGGGGGCGTTCTCCCTGCCCATCACGGTGATGTGGTGATAGGCGCCGTAGATGGCGGGGCGCATGAGGTTGGCGGCGCAGGCGTCCACGCCGACGTACTCCTTGTGGGTGTGCTTCTCGTGGGTGGCGCGGGTGACGAGGCAGCCGTAGGGGCCGAGCATGTAGCGGCCCAGCTCGGTGCAGACGGCCACGTTGCCCATCCCGGCGGGCACGAGGATCTCCTCATAGGCGCGGCGCACCCCCTCGCCGATGGCGGCGATGTCGTTCTCGTCCTGTTCGGGGCGGTAGGGGATGCCGACGCCGCCCGAGAGGTTGATGAAGCGGATGTCGCAGCCCGTCTCGTCGCGCAGCTCCACGGCGGTGCGGAAGAGGATGGCGGCGAGGGCGGGGAAGTAGTCGTTGGAGAGGGTGTTGGAGGCGAGGAAGGCGTGGAGGCCGAAGCGCTTGGCGCCCAGCTCCTTCAGCCTGCGGAAGCCCTCGGTGAGCTGCACGCGGGTGAAGCCGTACTTGGCCTCGCCGGGGTTGTCCATCACCTGGAAGCCCTCCTTGGACTCGCCCAGGGTGAAGGTGCCGCCGGGGTTGTAGCGGCAGGAGATGGTCTCGGGGATGCCGCAGATGTCGTTGAGGAAGTCGATGTGGGTGATGTCGTCGAGGTTGATGGTGGCGCCCAGCTTGGCGGCGAGGGCGAACTCCTCGGGCGGGGTGTCGTTGGAGGAGAACATGATCTCGCTGCCGGAAAAGCCGCACTTCTCGGCCAGCATCAGCTCGGTGAGGGAGGAGCAGTCGGCGCCGCAGCCCTCCTCGCGGAGGATCTTC
>CAZVHV010000076.1:0-6121 GCA_964627025.1 uncultured Oscillospiraceae bacterium
GGGCAGCATCTGCAGCGCCATATCCTTAAAAGCCGACGTCGGGCCGTGCCACAGCTCCAGGCAGCAGGTGTTGTCGTCCACCTGGCGCATCGGGGCCACCTGAGAAACATTGAATTTGTCCGGACCATATGCCTGTCTGGCATAGGAAGAGAGCTCGGAAGCCGTAAAGTCATCCAGATAGGCGTTCATCACATAAACAGCCCGCTGCTGGTAGGACATATCCCGCATGGTATCCATCGCATTTTGGGAAAGCTTTGGGAGTACCTCAGGTGTCAGTAAACCGCCGTCGGCAGCCAGCCCGCGGGCAATGGCCTCCGCTGCGGTCAGTTTAGTTGCTTTGTTGCGCGTGCTCACATAGTACATACTTCGTTCACTACCCTCATCAGATTAAATTAAAACACAGCGTAGACCGGCGTGCCGCCTCCCGCAGTGCAGAGAGAGCTGCCGGTCGACCACCATAAATGCACCTGTCATGCCGATTAAAGCTTATTATGGCAGTAAACGGCCCGTCGGTCAAGTCGTTTGGAAAAACCATCTGCGGTTCATGCGCGGATCAGTCCCGGAACGCCTTGCAGGAGAAAGGCATCCCATGGCAGGCCGCGTCAAAATGCGTTTTCCCAGTAACGAATCAGGGGTTCCTTTGTCGAGATTCCATCCGGTGCATAGACCTCCGCAACGTCAAAGCGGGGCTGAAGCGCTCCGGTGTACTGCATCAGATAAGACTCTGCCGTCAGACGCAGCCTTCGCTGCTTTGGGCCGTCTACAAAGGCGCGGGCGGGGGCAAAACGGTCATCCTTCCGCAGCTTCACTTCTGTAAAGCAGATATACTTGTCATTCGTTGCGATCAAGTCGATCTCGCCGAATCTGCACCGCCATCCCGCCGCCACGACCCGGTAGCCGTGGGTACGCAGATACTCGGCCGCCTGCGCCTCGCCCCAGCGCCCGAGCAATTTCCGATCTCCCCCGCTCACAGCTTTTTCAAAAACGTCATGCGGTGGATGGGGCATGGTCCATGGGTGCGCAGCGCCTCGTAATGCGCCTTGGTCCCATAGCCCTTATGCCTGGCGAATCCATACTCCGGATATACGGCGTCCAGCTGCGTGATGTACCGGTCACGGCTCACCTTGGCCAGGATCGATGCCGCCGCGATACTGGCGCTCAGCTGGTCGCCCTTGACAAGGGTGGCGTTCGGAACGGAAATGCCGCGGTTCTGATTGCCGTCGATCAGCGCAAAATCAGGGGCGGGGTCGAGTGCGCGGATGGCTTTGTCCATCGCCTGCATGCGCGCATTGAGGATATTGATCGTATCGATTTCCCGTTCGCCCACCCATGCCACCGCCCATGCCACGGCATTGGCTTTGATCTCATCAAACAGGCGGTCCCTGGTTTTTTCAGTAAGCTTTTTAGAGTCGTTGAGACCGTCCGGTATCCATCCTGCCGGAAGGATCACCGCAGCGGCATAGACGGCGCCTGCGAGCGGGCCCGCCCCTGCTTCGTCCACGCCGCAGACCAGACGGTGGCCCTGCGCGAAGCACCCGCGCTCAGCTTCCCACAGATCAACCTGCTCCATCGGCAGACTCCTCCCTGTTCAGGTCCTCCGGCGTCTCCAGCGTAATGCGGCCCAGCTTCCCGCTGCGAAACTCGTCCATCAGGATGTTCGCCATACGCTCCAGATCTGGCTGCCCGCCGGAAATCAAGAAGCCACGCTTCTTTGCCGCCTGCTCCAGAAGCGCAAAGCCGGCAGCTCCGGCTTCCGGCGTGAGCTTGTAGCGTTCGGCAAGCGCCTTGGGATAACGCGCCGCAAGGACCTCCATCAGGTAGCAGGCCAGGGTCTCCAGATCCATGATCTCATCCTTGACCGCGCCGGTAAAGGCCAGGTTCCGGCCGACCGACTGATCCTCGAATTTCGGCCACAAAATGCCCGGCGTATCCAGCAGATCAAGGCCGGTATCCACCGACACCCATTGTTTGCCGCGGGTAACGCCCGGCCTGTCCCCCGCCTTGGCGGATTTCCGCTTCGCAATCTTATTGATAAAGGTGGATTTTCCCACGTTGGGGACGCCGACCACCATCGCGCGTACCGGGCGGCCCACCTGCCCTTTTTGCTTCCAGCGCTCGATTTGTTCTCTCAAAACAGTTTTTACTGCAAGGGAAAACTGCTTTACACCGTTTCCAGACTTCGCATCGGTCTCCATTACGAAAAAGCCCTGGGACTTGAACCACTCCGCCCAGCGCCTGTTCATCGCCGGGTCGGCCTGATCGGCCCGATTGAGGATGATGATCCGCGGCTTCCCCTCGATCAAAGCATCAATATCCGGATTCCGGCTGGAAATGGGAATGCGGGCATCGATCACCTCGGCCACCACATCCACATATTTGAGGTTTTCGCCGATCATTCTTCTGGTTTTGGTCATATGTCCCGGGTACCACTGAATGTTCACGCCATCACCTCCGTCATGCCATTTTATTATACACACTATTTTTTCCCGTGAAAAGGGGGACGAGTACAAAAAAAGGAGCGCAGCTGCGCTCCCTTTTTGTCTGTTTCCTGATTACAGGCTCTCTTTGACCTTAGCTTTTTTGCCCACACGGTCGCGCAGATAGTAAAGCTTCGCGCGGCGAACCTTACCCTTGCGGACGATTTCGACTTTCTCAATGACCGGGGAGTGGATGGGGAACACCTTCTCCACGCCGACGCCATAGGAAATACGGCGGACGGTAAAGGTCTCCTCGATGCCGCCATGCTTCTTGGCAATGACAGTGCCCTCGAAAACCTGGATACGCTCACGGTTGCCTTCCTTAACCTTAATGTGCACGCGAACGGTATCGCCGACATTGGCTACGGGCAGCTCATCCTTTGTGTACTTCTCGGTAAATACCTTCATCAGATCCATTGCTGTTTCCTCCCAGTTTATAGGCGCTCATGCCGGCCATATGCGCCGCCATCTCCATGTGGCGGCAGCCGCAGAGGACCACCCTTTATTCAGACCGAGTTATTTTATCACAGCAAATATCGAAATGCAAGAAAATTTTAAAAATAAGGCTCAAAATAATCCCTTATGCGTGTTTTCTCGCATGCAGCGTACTCATAAGAATCCAGGCTGCGGTTAAAAGCAGGGTAAAATTATAACCTGTTTTCCAGAGCAGCACCGTCCCGGCCGCCATCAACACCAGCGCCGTCAGATACGAGAGCACACGAGCCGCACCCTCCGCCGCTTCCGCCGACCAGAGCATGGCGATCATCAGCCGGATCGCCCGGCCGCCGTCCAGCGGATATGCCGGCAGCAGATTGAAGCAGCCGATCGCCAGGTTGAGCCCCGCGAACAGCCAGGCGATTTCCCAGCTCGCTTTCGGCAGCTTTACCGCGAGAAATACAGCGATGAAGTTGGCCGCCGGACCGGCCAGTGCCGCGGCAAGTTCCCGCCCGTAGGAGAGGACATGCCGGTAAGACAGCCGCAGTTCCCCTCCCACGGCCGTCACACGCAGGCATACGATCTCTCCGCCCAACAGTTTGACGGCCAGGCAATGTCCCCCCTCGTGGATGGCACAGGCCAGCAGGGCCCACGGAAGGATGCCATGACGATCCAGATAGAGCAGCGCCGCGGAGACCAGCAAAAAACTGCTGCTGATCTCCACCTTACCGAAACGAAGCACAGGCACCTCACAATGTATCAATATAATAAATCGGATTAAGGAACATGCCGTTGCGTTTGACTTCAAGATGAAGGTGCGGACCGGTCGCCTTCCCCGTCTCCCCCACCTCTGCGATCACATCTCCCATGGAGACATGTTGGTCTTTCCGCGCGCAAAGCTTGCTGCAATGGGCATAAAAGGTGGTTACCCCGTCAGCATGACGCAGCTTTATGTACTGTCCATATTCCTCGCTTTCCCCGATATAATCCACCACGCCGTCGGCAAAGGCAGCCACCGGCGTACCGGTGTCTGCCACGATATCGATCCCGTAATGGAATTCGTTTTTCCCGTCAATAGGATTGTCCCGGTAGCCGAACCCGGAGGAGATCACGCCGAGGACCGGCGTCATGGTCTTTTCCAGTCCCAGAGCCACCTTCTCCATCGTACAGTTTTCGGGAAGGGGCGCGCCGGTATAGACCGGCTGTGGCTCAGGTTCCAGCAAACCGGGCTGGGAGGTATCCGTCTGCTCCTCCAAGCCCGCTGCTGTATCCGCCCCAGCCGGCACTGTCTGCTTCCTGATCCCGAGCCGTGTCTCGATCAATTCTTTTCCGGAAAGATGCTCGGTCATCAGTACGCGCTCCTGCCGGTAAGCCGGGCTGTCTCCGGCCGTCTTCTGCTCTCCTGCCGGTTCCGTCCCGCCGCCTGTGATTTCAGTCCACAGGTTGCCCAAGGTCTCCAATGCCGGTTCGCCGTCCGAAACGGCTCGTCCCAGCCAAACAAAAACAGCCTTAAAATCCGTGTCGCTGCGCAGCACGGTCAGTGCGCTGTTTTCAAGATCTCCTACACGTTCTGGAAAAACGCCCTTTCCAACAAACGCGACCGTGAATATCAAAATACAGACCAGAAGCTGAATCAGCCTGCACTTTTCTTTCCGGCCCAGCGTCAGCCCGCACCTTTGCCTGCGCCCGCCCGGCCGCCGGCTGGTGCGGGCTATCCTATACTCCCGTTCGCCTCTGCCATATATCGTCCGCATAACCGCCGCCCCCTTTTACGCCATTCTATTCGGACTTGCTTTCCGATATGACGGCGGTACGCGGTTATTTTGCTCCGGTAGCCGCCAGGCCGCTCACAGCACCGACAGCGGCGGCGCTGATATAATCCCTTGCCGGATAATCCGGCATGATCAGCATGCCGACAAGTCCGAGTATGGCGCCTGTTATGCCGCAGATCACCGGCAGCCATTTGTTGTCGATGGGTGTCGCCTTGACTGCCTGCGCAATCAGATAGCACAGCACGGTAATTGACGCCACAGATGTGATATTCAGATACTCTATCTCAGTCTCCTCCTTTCTCATGAAAGAGATATCATCGGGTGCGTGGAACGGCGCGTTTGCACCTATCCCGTTCCACTATATGCTTCGGAGCGCGCAAGCTTGCAGCAGTCACCACTGCACAGTCATTCTGACGGCATAACAAAACGGGACCTCCGATATGGAGGCCCCGTTCCCGGATTCCGCCAGCCAGACCTGGACCGCCCGGCCGTTTTATGAATCGCGCCGGATCAGGCTCATGGTTTCGCGGGCTATCATCAGTTCTTCCTTTGTCGGAATGATCAGGATCTTCACCCTGGAGTCCGCGGCTGAAATTTCGCACTCGGTGCCCTTTGTCTTATTTTTCTGTGCATCCAGCTTGATCCCCAGGTTCTCCAGATTCCGGCAGATCCCTTCCCGTATCTCGTACTGATTCTCACCCACCCCGGCCGTAAAGACCAGGCAGTCGCAGCCGTTCAGCTTCGCCATGTAATTGCCGATATACCCCTTTACACGCGTACAGTAGATCTCGAGGGAGAGGCGTGCTCTTTGGTTCCCGGATTCCGCGGCCGCAATGATGTCGCGCATATCGTTTGATATACCCGACAAACCGAACATGCCGGTCTGCTTATTAAAATAATCGTCGGCTTCTCGGACGGAGAGCTTCAATTTCTCCATTAAAAAATAGATAACAGCGGGATCGATGTCTCCGCAGCGGGTACCCATGACCAGTCCCTCCAGCGGAGTGAACCCCATGGAAGTATCCAGAACCTTCCCGTCTTTTGTAGCGGCCACGCTGGCCCCGTTGCCAAGATGGATGGAGATTATCTTGCACTGTTCATACGGCCTTTCCAGCAGCTCAGCCGCCCTGTGCGTAACGTAATTGTGAGAAGTTCCATGAAATCCATAACGCCTGATTTTGAATTTCTCATAGATTTCGTAAGGCAGCGCATACATATAATACTCCGGGCGCATGGACTGATGAAAGGCGGTGTCAAACACGGCCACCTGGCTGATATCGGGCAAAAGTCTTTTGCAGATCTCGATTCCGATCAAATTGGAAGGATTGTGCAGCGGCGCGATCTCACCGCACTCCCTGATGACCCCGGTCACAGCATCATCAATGAGCACCGCTTCTGAAAAAGTCTCTCCGCCATGTACGACTCGGTGTCCGATCG
>CAZVHV010000076.1:6131-7946 GCA_964627025.1 uncultured Oscillospiraceae bacterium
TGTTGATACAGCCGTTTTCAGGGGATGTCAGACTCTCAAGCATGATCTTTACGGCCGCCGCATGATCAATATCACCCGTCGCTCTCCGGTGTTTTTCTCCCCCCGCTGCGGCATACTCAAAAATGGTATCGGGTGTTCCCAGGCGGTCCATAGAACCCTTGTAGATCACCGACTCATCTTCCATCTCAAATAACTGAAACTTTACCGAAGAACTTCCGACATTTACAACAAGAATCTTCATCGCTTTCTTTCCCCTTCTCCACCGAGGCTTCTTTGCTACCTGCATTGTATTACTTTAGCCGCGCAATTTCAACTTTTCCTTCCGCAGAGCGTGAGTTCGGTCCGCTGCCGCCCTTCCGGCAGGGCTGTCCTATTTTGTCTTTTGAATATCGTCCTGCAAATTCGAAAAAAATCTAAAAAATTCGAAAAATACTCTTGCATCTTTTTTCGTGCTATGGTAATATAGCAAGGTCGCATGAGCGACATCCGGGTGTGGCGAAGTTTGGTATCGCGCTTGAATGGGGTTCAAGAGGCCGCTGGTTCGAATCCAGTCACTCGGACCATAGCAGTTAAGGCAATTGATACAATCGTATCAGTTGCCTTAACGTTTTTTTATGCCCTGAAAAGCTGTGAAAATAAGAGGTTTTCGCATTATAGATGCACCCTTAACCGTCGGCAGACCACAATATGATGTATTTATAACGGCCGCTACTCCTCTTGTACTACCAGAAATACAGTCCAATTCGTTTTTTGACTTGGCTATCGTTTTTCGATTAGTTATCTTGTCATAGTGATTGTAGTGCCTCCAGTTGGGATGATGGTGGTAGTAACATGAAATCTCTCGATTAAAACGGGGGTCAAAACCAAAGAAGCCCTCAGTTCATTTGAGGGCTTCTTTGGTCTAATTGTTATGATGTATTTTACAGCGTTTCCGTGACCTCTGTGCCGTTCTTGAAGGTAAAAACGACTCTGCCGGCGGTGTGGATGGTCACATGGTCTACCAACGCATCCCATGTAGCTTCCTTGAAAATCATCGGCAGTTCGTACAATTCGCCTAACTCGAACAGAAAACCACTCAGAATGTCGCCCTTCAGTTCCTGCTTTTGACGCTGCTCCCGCAAGTCATCCAGCCGCTTTTTCCCTTTGTCGTAGCGTTCAATATAATTGTCGTATCGGTTTCTGTAATCCGTCTGGTCAAGCGTCGTGGTGGCGTTTGCATCGACCAGCTTCTGTACCAGACCGGAAAGCACATCTATCTCGCTGGTGATTTCACCGATATCCTTGTCAGTGCCGCTGAAATCGGTAAATGCCATGCATAACGCTCTGCCGTCCTCAATAAGCGCCTCTCGGTCAATCATCAGCTCACTCACGGCGTTCAGGAACAGCGCCTTGATGTCATCCTCATATAAATGAGGGGTTCGGCATTTTCCCGCACCCGTGAACTTGGCGTTGCACTGCCAAATAGTGCGGCGGTATTTGCTGGTGGAATGCCAAACCTTTGAGCCATAATACTCTCCGCAGTCGCCGCATATGATTATTGCTGAAAATGGACTCAGGCCGTTATGATGTCGCCCTGTCGCTTTTCTTCTTGTCATTTAGTCTCGCACTCTATTTCATTCATCCGGGCGGATAATCGCTGGATGACTATTTTCCACATAAAATTGAGGACCTTCCATCTCATTGACTTTTTGCCTCTTTGTCAGGAAATCTACGGTAAATTTCTTTTGCAGCACAGCATCGCCCTTGTATTTTTCGTTGGTAAGAATGCTCTCAACCGTGGTTGACTGCCATTTTTTCTTGCCGCCCGGTGTCGGA
>CAZVHV010000077.1:0-7879 GCA_964627025.1 uncultured Oscillospiraceae bacterium
TACCTGCTTGGCTGCTTCAACGGCGCCATCATCGTTTCCAAATATATTCTGCATAACGACATCCGCAGCCACGGCAGCGGAAACGCGGGGCTCACCAACTTTTATCGCGTGTTTGGGGGCGGGCTCACCTTTCTGGTCATCCTCTCGGATGTGTTTAAGGCGGTATTTGCCATGCTGATCGGCGCGGCCCTGTTCGGCAGTCTGGGCGATCCCACTGCCGGGAAATATCTTGCGGGACTCTTTGTGATGCTGGGCCATATGTTCCCTGTGATGTTCCACTTCAGGGGCGGCAAGGGCATCCTCTCGGGCGGAACCGTGGCCGTTATGCTGGACTGGCGCATCGCGGTGGTGGTGCTGACGCTTTTTGTCATACTGGCCGCCGCCACGAAATGGGTATCGCTGGGTTCTGTTGCCGCAGGCGCTGCGTTCCCCGTTGCAACCTGGTTCGTCTATCACGACACCTCTTATCTGGTATTCGCGCTTGCCATCTCTGTTCTCGTTCTTTGGAAACACCGCGGCAATATCGAACGTATTTCAAAAGGTGAGGAATCAAAGTTTTCCTTGCGAAAAAAGGAGAGGGAGAAATGAAGATCACGGTTCTTGGCAGCGGCGGCTGGGGCACTGCGCTGGCGCTTCTACTGTTGGAGAACGGCCATGACGTCACGTTGTGGTCCTATCGTGAGGAGGAATCTGACGTCCTCCGGCAGACGGGGGAGAACCCCATGCTGAGGGGTGTTCCCCTTCCAAAGACATTAAAGCTGACTTCCGATATTGCGTGCGTTCAGGGATGCGGCATCGTCGTGATCGCCACACCATCCTTTGCCGTGCGCACGACCGCACATCAGATCAAACCCTTGCTAAGCGACGGAACGGTGATCGTTTCGGTGT
Source organism: uncultured Oscillospiraceae bacterium (assembly GCA_964627025.1). GTDB lineage: Bacteria > Bacillota > Clostridia > Oscillospirales > Oscillospiraceae > JAEWRY01. The sequence continues at coordinate 889 of CAZVHV010000077.1, forward strand.
CGAAAGGAATCGAAAAGGATACCATGCTTTGCCTGACACAGGTCATAGCACAGGAGATCGGTAAGGAATATCCCGTCGTTGCGCTTTCCGGCCCCTCGCACGCCGAGGAGGTAGGGCGGCGGGTACCGACCGGCGTTGTCTCCGCTTCGGAAAATCAGGCGGCGGCAAAGCTGGTGCAGGAAGTTTTCATGAACGGACGCTTCCGGGTATACGCGTCTCCCGATGTGATCGGTGTGGAACTGGGCGCTGCTCTGAAGAACGTTATCGCGCTGTGCGCCGGCTGCTCCGATGGTATGGGTTATGGAGACAACACAAAAGCCATGCTGATGACCCGCGGCCTGACCGAGATCGCCAGGCTGGGCGTTGCCATGGGCGGCCACAAGGAGACCTTCGCCGGCCTTGCCGGAGTGGGTGATCTGATCGTCACCTGCACCTCCATGCACTCCCGCAACCGCCGCGCCGGAATCCTCATCGGACAGGGGATGGCGCCCGCGCAGGCGGTGAAAGAGATCGGCGCGGTCGTGGAGGGCTACTACGCCACCGCGACTGCGAAGGCTTTGGCGGATAAGCTCGGGGTGGACATGCCCATTACCTCGGCCGCCTACGATGTGCTCTATAACGGCAAGGATGTGAGAAGCGTTCTGTCGGAACTGATGACGCGGGAAAAGAAAAATGAGATCGAGGAAAGCTGGGTATAACCGCTTGCCGCGCTTTGATCAAAAACATAAAACTCCGTGCGGCCGCACGGAGTTTTATGTTTTCTGTCCGAAAGATAAAACAAAAAATCCCTGCAGCTACAAAGCTGCAGGGATTTTTATCTGTTTTGGCGCAATTACACAGCGCGAGTAACTTTTCCCGAACGGAGGCAGCGCGTGCATACGTAGACGTGCTTGGGTGCACCGTTGACGATCGCCTTGACACGCTTCACATTGGGCTTCCAGGGACGGTTGGAGCGGCGGTGGGAGTGGGAGACCTGAATGCCGAACACCATGCCCTTATCACAAAATTCACATTTAGCCATTCTATTGTACCTCCTCGCTGGTTAGAATCACACTCGTCAGAGCGTGGACGAATCTAAAGCATCGAAAGGTATGATAACAGAAATGTTGATAAAAAGCAAGGGCTATTTTCATAAAAAGATGTGTTTTTTCGCGGTGTTGCCAAATGGCTGAAACATTGTTATACTGAATTCTATACTATAGATAGGAATTCCAAAAACATGAGTGAGGGAGAGAACGCGATGGAAAGCAAATACTATGTGAAGCTTGGCCAGCTCATTCGTGATTTCGACTTGGAGGTGCTGCGCGGCGCAGCCGGGTATGAGGAGCATCAGATCCGTACCGAGGATGTGAACCGTCCCGCACTTCAGTTGGCGGGCTTTTTTGATTATTTTGACCCGAAGCGCCTGCAGGTCATCGGCAGGGTAGAGACGACCTACCTGGAAAAGATGACTGAGGAGGAGCGCCGCCGGAGCTTCGACCGCCTGCTTGCGCAGGAGCTTCCCGCGTTGGTGATTTCCCGCGGCCTGGAACCGTTTCCCGAGTGCATGGAGATGGCGGAAAAGTACGACCGCACCATCCTGCGCACCCAGGATACCACTTCGGCTTTTATGAGCTCTCTGATCGCCGCCCTGAAGGTCTACCTCTCTCCCCGCATTACCAGGCACGGCGTGCTCGTGGAGGTCTACGGCGAAGGCGTGCTTATTTTAGGTGAGTCCGGCGTCGGCAAGAGCGAAACAGCCATTGAACTGGTGAAACGCGGCCACCGTTTGGTCGCGGACGATGCGGTGGAGATCAAGCAGGTCGGTTTCGGCAGCCTGATCGGCTCCGCGCCTGAGCTCATCCGGCATTATATCGAACTGCGCGGCATCGGTGTGGTGGACGTGCGTCGCCTGTTCGGTATGAGCGCAGTCCGTGAGGAACAGGTTATCGATCTCGTGGTAAACCTGGAGCTCTGGCGGGACGACGCCAATTATGACCGCCTGGGAGATGAGGAGCTCTATACCACGATCCTGGATATTAAAGTCCCGGCGCTCACCGTACCGGTGAAGCCAGGCAGAAATCTGGCGATCATTGTTGAGGTGGCGGCCATGAACAACCGCCATAAGAAGATGGGATACAACGCCGCCCAGGAATTTACCCGTCAGATCAACGAACACTTCGACCAGATCATCAGCGCGCAGAATGCGGAAAAATCCTGAAAATATTCGTCAATTTTGGAGGAAGTAATTTATGTGCGGTATTGTTGGTTATATCGGCAGGGAGGAAGCAGCGCCTATTCTGCTGGACGGCCTCTCCCGTCTTGAATACAGAGGATATGATTCTGCCGGGCTGGCGGTCTACTCGGAAAAGGACGGCCTGGAGGTGGTGAAGGCCAAAGGAAGGCTGCAGGTGCTCTACGATATCGTCAACGGCGGCAAGTCCATCGATGGTACGGTGGGACTGGGCCACACCCGCTGGGCTACCCATGGAGAGCCCTCCGACGTAAATTCCCACCCGCAGGTGAGCGCTTCCGGTCGCATTGCTGTGGTACATAACGGCATTATCGAAAACTATGTGAAAATCAAGGAATTTCTGATCTCCAAGGGAGTATCCTTTGTCTCGCAGACCGACACCGAGGTCGTTGCCCAGCTGCTGGAGTACTATTACGACGGTGATATCCTTGCCGCCGTGGCACAGGTCCTGCAGCAGATCGAGGGCGCTTATGCTTTCGGGATCATCTGCGCCGACTGCCCCGACAAGCTGATCGCCGCCCGCAAGGATAGTCCGCTGATTATCGGCTATGGGGAGGATTTCAACTTTCTGGCCTCCGACGTGACCGCTGTCATCAAGTATACCAGAGAGGTGAGCTATCTGGACGACGGCGATGTGGCGGTGCTCACCACAGACGGTATTACAGTATACGATGCCTACCTTCGGCCGGTGGAGAAGGAACACCACCATGTGGACTGGGAAATCTCGGCCGCAGAAAAGGGCGGTTATGAGCACTTTATGTTCAAGGAGATCATGGAACAGCCCAAGGCCATCCGCGATACGATTTTTCCACGTATCCAGGACGGCCGTGTGGTCCTGGAAGATCTGAAGCTGGAGCCGGAGTATATCAAAGGGCTGGAAAAGATCTATATCATCGCGTGCGGCTCATCTTATCATGTGGGTATGGTGGCAAAGTACACCTTGGAAAAGCTCCTGCGCAAGCCGGTCGAGGTGGCGCTGGCCTCCGAGTTCCGCTATTGTGACCCTATTGTAACCGAAAAAACACTGGTAATCGTCATCAGTCAGTCGGGCGAGACCATTGATACACTGGCCGCCATGCGGGAGGCAAAACGCCTTGGCGCCCGGATCCTCTCCATTGTCAACGTAGTCGGTTCCACCATTGCCCGGGAATCCGACGACGTGCTGTATACCTGGGCAGGACCGGAGATCGCTGTGGCGACCACCAAGGCCTACTCCACCCAGCTCGCCCTCATTTACCTGATCGCACTGCGCTTCGCCGAAATGCTGGGCACCATTGAGGAACAGGAGTATCGCAAAATCGTGAACGAGCTGCTGCTCATTCCCACCAAGATCGAGCGCATTCTGGAAAACAAGGAGGCTATTCAGTACTATGCCTCCATCTATTTCAACCACGATTCTGTCTTCTTTATCGGACGCAATATCGATTACGCCGTAGGCATGGAGGGCTCTCTGAAGCTGAAGGAGATCTCCTATATCCATTCCGAGGCCTACGCCGCGGGCGAACTGAAGCACGGGACCATCTCCCTGATCGAGGACGGTACGCTGGTCATTGCCCTCGCGAGCTGCGGCAAGCTCTTTGAAAAGCTCATGAGCAATGTGGTGGAAGTGAAATCACGCGGCGCGGACGTGGTCGGGCTGACCACGGAGGACAGGGGAGAGGTGCTCAAAAAGACGGTGGACAGCGCCATCCTGGTACCTGACACTCACCCCATGCTGCTGCCGTCCCTGGACGTGATCCCCCTGCAGCTTTTTTCCTATTATGTTGCGCTCATGCGCGGTTGTGATATCGATAAACCCCGCAACCTTGCAAAATCAGTGACTGTGGAGTGATCCCTGCCGGAATGAATTATCAGGAAGTCATGTCCTATCTGGACAATGCCAAGATTTTAGGATCGGTACTCGGACTTGGCACCATGAAAGCGCTTTTAGCCGAATTGGGTGACCCGCAGCGCGGCCTGCCTGTCGTCCATATTGCCGGAACGAACGGAAAGGGGAGTACGGCGGCTTATATCGCCGAAATCCTCAGCGCTGCCGGGTACCGCACCGGACTCTATATCTCCCCGTTCATCCAGCACTTTGGGGAACGGGTCCAGGTGGATGGCGCCTCCATCACCGAATCTGAGATCGCTGAACGGATGACGGCCGTGATCAAAGCGGCAAAAGCGGTCACCGAACGCGGCAGTCAGCCGCCCACGGTTTTTGAACTGATCACCGCGATGGGATTTCTTCATTTTCAGGCCCGGCGCTGTGATATCGCGGTGGTGGAGGTGGGACTTGGCGGACGTCTGGATGCCACCAACGTCATCGAATCCCCCGAGGCGGCGGTGATCACCCATATCGGTCTCGACCATACCGAACTGCTGGGAGACACCATTTCCCAGATCGCGGCCGAAAAAGGCGGCATTATCAAGCCTGGCTGTGATGTGGTGCTGTACCGACAGGACGGGGAGGCGATGGGTACCATCACCGCGATCTGCCGGGCACAAAACGCCGTCCTTCACTGCGCTGACGCGCTGTCCGCCCGCCTTCATTCGATCACGGTGGATGGGCTTGTGTTCGATTGGGAAGGCTACACGGAGCTCCAGACCGCCATGACCGGCCTTCATCAGGTCGGGAACGCGGTTACGGCGGTAAAAACTGCAGAGGTCCTGCAGAGCAGAGGATGGCGCATCGATGAGGACGCCATCCGGGCAGGGCTGCGGAAGGCGCGCTGTATCGGACGGCTGGAGCTTCTGAACCGCAGCCCGGTGGTGCTGGTGGACGGCGCGCACAATCCGCAGGGCGTGGAAGCGCTGACAGCCAGCCTGCGGGCCTTGTTTCCGGACCGTACCTTCCGTTTCCTGATCGGCATGCTGGCGGATAAGGATTTTCGTGCCGCGGTGGCGACAGCCCTTCCGCTCGCCGAAAGGTGCTATACCGTAACACCGCCGGTGCCGCGCGCGCTGTCCGCCGAGAAACTGGCCGAGGTCATCCGGGAGATGGACGGTACGGTTCCCGTGCAGGCCTGCGGATCTGTCGAGAATGCGCTGCAGTGTGCGCTGCGGGAGGCGGAGCCAGGCGAAATATTGTGCGCCTTCGGGTCGCTCTATCAGATCGGCGCCATCCGGGCTTATTTCGGCCTGGCAGAACAGGAATTTTGGAAAGAATAAAGCGTGTTGCAATAAGAAAGAGCGCCGGTAAAACCGGCGCTCTGATTATTAATATTGCCCCGCTCTGGCCGTGCGAACCCGATTAAAACCTGCACAGATGGCAGGTGGGTTGCTTCCGCAGCACTTTATTGCTTCCAACTTCCGGCCATAGGCCGGGAGGCCTGCAAACTGCGCCGCGAGATGGGCGTCCCGTTAAAAAAATGTGGGTTTAAAAGGGCACATCACGCACCGAGCAGGGTGAGCCGATGCATCCGAAGACACATCAGTTACTCATTATCTTCATCTTCGAAAAGTTCTTCCATAAACTTTTCATAAACAGTTTCCAATTCCTCTTCACTGTCAAGGGTAGAAAGGAGCTCCTCGCCCTGGTCCTGGATGACCTTGAGGATGATGAGACCCATCTCGTCCTCACTGGGAGCGTCCTCGGCATCCGCATCGTCCGGCTCGGCAGGGAAGAAGGCCATATAGACCTGGCCATTGTATTCAATGGTATCCAGATGCTCCAACTCCAGATCATTGCCGTCCTCATCTGTGATGGTTACAAAATTTGCACTGAAGTCTTCTGCCATCCTGCCTCAGCTCCTTGTTTGATTCTTGCTTCATTATATCCTGAAAGAAGCGAAAAAGCAAGGGCGGGACGTGCCAAATTTTGCAGTGACTGGCATTGGCTGAATGGAAGCGCCTTAAAATTGTAAATTATTGGGATGGACAAATTTCTAACGTGTGTTATAATATTCCGAAGAAAACAGCGCGTCTTTCCTTATGCCCCAAGCCGTGTTCGATTTCGGCGCAAATATCTGAGCGACGAATACCGGAGGTGTCATTTTGGCAGAAAATAACAACCCAAACAACACTGGAACCACGCATGGAAAATGGTTTCACAGCAAGAGAGGTACCGACAATCCCGTGCTGCGGGTCGTCGGGACGATCTTGCTTGTGGCCCTCGCGACCTGTGCGATTCTGGCCTGCTTTGCGGCAATCTACATTGAGACAGTCATTGTGCCTCAGGCCAAGCTCAAACTGACGGATTTTTCCCTTGATCTTGCCACGACGATGTACTATACCGACCCCGATACCGGAGAACGCACAGCGATGCAGACCCTGCACGGAGACGAGAACCGTGTCTGGGTAAGCTACAACGATCTGCCGAAGAACCTGGTGAACGCTGCGGTGGCCATCGAAGACAAACGCTTTTATGATCATCACGGCGTAGACTGGATCCGCACGGCAAAGGGCGTTATCAACCTTTTTACCGGCCAGAGCATCCAGGGCGGCTCCACCATCACCCAGCAGCTGATCAAAAATATCACGAATGACGATCAGGTCACCGTCAAACGAAAAATTACCGAGATATTCCGTGCACTGGAGCTGGAGAAGAACTATTCCAAGGATTATATCCTGGAATGGTATCTCAACTACATCTATCTGGGTGAGGGGTGCAGCGGCGTTTATACCGCTTCGTACGCCTATTTCGGAAAGGATGTCTCCCAGCTGACACTGGCCGAATGCGCCAGCCTTGTCAGCATTACCAACAACCCCTCGCTCTACGACCCATACCTGAACCGTGAGAAAAATAAGGAACGGCAGGAGCTGGTCCTCAACCAGATG
>CAZVHV010000078.1:0-7864 GCA_964627025.1 uncultured Oscillospiraceae bacterium
ATTTTCCGGCGTCCCGCGGCCTCCCGGGCGGTGCGGAGCTGCCGCTACCGGTCCGGGTTCAGGAGCTTTTCCGCCGTTTCACTGTTCTGACGTTCGATCTGCCGCAGCCGTTCCACCCCCTGGGCGAGGAAAGCCTTGTCTCCTCTGCGGGTGCAGGCGGTATCGATGTGAGAGAAAAGCCGGTCGGCGGTGAGCTGGCTGAGATCGGTGAACAGGTCCTGCCCGATGTAGGAAAGGAAGGAGCTCACCTTCTGATCATAGACGATGCCGACCAGAGGCACGCCCTGCCCGGCCGCAAAGACCAGCCCGTGCAGCCGCATGGAGACCACCACACTCATCCGGGCCAGCAGGCCGATGGTATGCGCGGAGGAGTCTGTATTTTCCACGATGTGGAAGGGGGCGTGCATCAGGGCCGCTACCTGACGGGCCGCGCCGACGTCCAGCCGCGGCTCGATGGGGAAGAAGACGGGGTGGAGCCCGTAGCGCTCATAGGCATAGTCGGCCGCGGCGGCAAAAACGGACAGTTTTTTTTCAAATCCGGGCCAGGGACGCAGGATAAAGGCGATATAGTTTCCGTCCGGCGGCAGGCCGCGGCTTTCCAGCAGGCCGTCCACCACTTCGGCGGGGGCGGCGGGAAGGGTCACGGTCGGATCGGCGGAGAGAATGATCTCGGGCGACGTGATCCCCATATCCTTCAGTTCGGCGCTGGAATGGGTGTCCCGCAGGGTGATGGCGTCCACGTTGTTCTGCAAAATACGGGAGACCAGACTGCGGTTGGATGGGTACTGGATTGGACCGATGCCGCAGCCGTACATGAGCACTTTGTTTCCCAGCTTTTTTGCGGCAAAGATGGTAAAAAGGTAGAACCAGAGGGAGCGCCGGCTGGTGACGTCCTGCATGAGCGAGCCGCCGCCGTTGATGTAGAGACGGGTTTTGCACATCCGTCGGAGGAAGCGCGGGAAGGCAAAGGTATAGATCGCGTTCACCCGGTAGGAAATACTGGTCTCCCGCGGGGTGCGGGAGAGCACCCAGATGGGCAGGCCGTCGTCCAGCGCCCGGAGTTCGGCGACGATCGCTTCCAGGATGGCGTCGTCGCCGGCGTTGCCGCGGCCGTAAGCGCCGCAGACCAGGACCCCGTCCCGCGTATGCTTCCCGTCCCGCGCCTCGCGTCGGAGAATGGACTTGTAGATCTCGAGCTGACGGGCAACGGTACGCTCCAGCGAAAACTGAGCCTTGGCCTTTTGATAAAGCCGCCGCCCGAGATGTTCCCGCAGGAGCGGGTCGTTCCCAAGCGTGATCAAATGCCTGGCCAGGGCGTCCGCATCGCCGGGCTGGAACAGCAGGCCGTTCACGCCGTGGTCGATCAGGTAGGGGACCCCGCCCACCTTGCTGCTGACAGTGGGGAGCGCCGCGCGGGCGCCCTCTGTGAGGGCGTAGGGAAATGTTTCGGACAGGGAAGTAAGGGTGTTGATGTCAATGGAGTGGTAGAAGGTATCGGTGTCGCTGATCCACCCCGCGAAGCACACCTTGGAGTCCACGCCCAGTTCGGCCGAGAGGTTTTTAAGCATATCGCGCTCGGCGCCGTCGCCCGCAATGAGCAGACGCAGATGGGGGCAGGCGGCCTGCGCCTTCGCAAACCCGCGGATGAGGGTGGCGATGTCCTTTACGGGATTGAGGCGTGCGGCGATGCCGACGACCACGCTGTCGCTGTCGGCGTCCAGCCCGACCGAGCGAAGGAAGTCTTCGCGGCTCATGGGAACAGGGCGGGGGGAGAAGTCCAGGCCGTTATAGATGGTGAAAAGTCTGTCGGGGTCAAAGCCGCGTGTGATCAGAAGGTCCGTCATGGCATCGGATACCCCGATGCGATAGTCCAGCTTTCGCAGGGCAAGGGTATTGATGGTGCCGTAGATAAGGCGGGGGAGCGGACGGCCCAGATAGTCCAGCTTATAATCGCTGTGGACGGTGGAGACCACGGGCAGACCCGTGCTCCGTGCGAGCAGGACCCCCATCATGTTGCCGCGGGCGCCGTGACAGTGGATGATATCATAGTGCTCCGCCGCCACCATGGATCTCAGGGTCTTCAGGACGCGCAGGATGTTGTGGCCCGGAATGATTTCGGTACGAATGCCCAGCGCGCGCGCCTCTTCGGCGAACGGGCCCTCGGTGAAGCATACCATGGTCACGTCGATCTCGGTACCAAGGTTTTGAAGCAGGGAGTGGACGTGGGTTTTGGCACCGCCGGTGTCGCCCCCGCTGATCAGGTGGATGACCTTTATGCTCATGGTTGCCTCCAAAAAATACTTGTAGAAATATGAAAATTAATATACAATAGACGGCAGTGTCCATTGGATCCGAGTCATCTTGTTCAGTTGCTGCGCAGGATGAAAAAATGGCGGAATCAAGGGAGACGCCGCCGGCCGCTTTGCGGCCATTATACAATGAATAGACCATACGGTCAAGCAGTGGAGGATGTCTTATGAGAATCATTGATGAAAAGGGACGGATTTTTGGCAGGCTGAATATTATCGATCTGGTGGTGGTGCTCCTGATCGTCGCGGTAATAGGCGCGTTGGGCGTGAAGCTGGCGTCGCGGGATGCCGCCGGGCTGACCGATACCACCAAACTCACCTACACGGTCAGGGTCACGGCGGTGGAGCCGGAGGTCTACCAGTCCGTTCTGGAGAATATCCCCGGCCAGCTGATGTCCTCGGGCGACCTGCTTGACGGTCAGGTCGTGGCCGTGGAAGCCACTCCTTCGAAAAACGGCGCCAGCGTGGAAACGACGGGCGGCACACTGAATGTGAACCTTCGGAATGACCTGCTCGATCTCACGTTTACGCTGGAGGCAAACGTAAGCAATACTGTTCTGAACGAGGTCGGTACGCAGGAGGTGCGCATCGGCAAGTCGTACATCGTCAAGACTACCAAGTTTGAAATGCCAGAGGGCACGGTCCTCACCTGCAACTGGGAGAATCAGAACTGACATGCTGCATACCGTTGATGCTGCTGTTTTGCTTTTCATCCAGAACCATCTCCGAATTGAATTGGCGAACCGCGCAATGATCTTTTATACCGATCTGGGTGACAAAGGGCTCCTCTGGATCGCGCTCTCATTTGTTCTGCTGTGCTTTAAACCCACGAGAAAAGCCGGAGCCCTGGCCCTTCTGGCCATGCTTCTGGGGCTGGTTCTGAACAATTTTATTCTGAAAAATCTGGTCGCCCGGGCCCGCCCGTGGCTGACGGTGGAAGGGCTGGTCCCGCTGGTCACCTCATCGGATCCCAATTCCTTTCCTTCGGGGCACACCTGTGCCGCCTTTGCCGCCGCCGGGATCTGGTGGCGCACCATGCCGCGGCGCTGGATGGGGAGAGCGGCCCTGGCTGCCGCGGCGCTCATGGGTTATTCCCGCCTTTATGTGGGCGCGCATTATCCCACCGACGTGCTGGCGGGGATGTGCATGGGCCTGCTCTGCGCGTGGATCGTGTATTCTCTTTCACAAAAATGGAAGGGCAAGCGTCTGCGTATTTTGAACTAAAAAAAGGACCCTCCGGTTCGGAGGGTCCTTTTTTTATGGTAGAAGTAACTTACTTCAGCTCAACCTTAGCGCCGGCCTCTTCGATCTTCTTCTTGAGCTCCTCAGCCTCGTCCTTGGAAACGCCTTCCTTGATGGCCTTGGGAGCGGACTCGACCAGAGCCTTCGCCTCAGCCAGGCCCAGGCCGGTGATCTCACGGACAGCCTTGATGACCTTGATCTTCTCGGCGCCGAAGTCGGTCAGGACAACGTCGAACTCGGTCTTCTCTTCTGCAGCAGCGGCAGCGGCGGGAGCAGCGGCAACGGCAACAGCGGCGGGAGCAGCGGCGGACACGCCGAACTCATCTTCCAGAGCGTGGACCAGTTCGGACAGATCCAGAACGGTCAGATTCTTGATTTCCTCGATCAGAGCAGTAACTTTTTCGCTAGCCATAATTCATATACCTCCGAAATTATGATGTGTTTTGATTTTTTATGTGAGTGCGGCGTGGATCAGCTTGCTTTCTGATCCGCAATCGCCTGCAGGGCACGCGCCAGACCGGTGATGTTGGCGTTGAGCACGTTGGCCAGGCCGGAGACGGGCGCCATCATGGTGCCAAGGACGGTGGCCACCAGGACCTCCTTGCTCGGCAGCTCGGCCAGAGCCGTTACTTCGTCGGGCGAGATGACCTTGCCCTCTACGAAACCGGCCTTGACGACGAACTTCTGTCCGTTCATCTTCTTGGAGAAAGCGGCGACCACCTTGGCGGCTGCCACGGGATCGGTGCTGACGGCGAGGGAAGTGGTGCCGTCCAGTACGGCGACAAGTCCGTCCAGACCTGCGTTCTTCACGGCAAAACGGGTGAGAGTATTCTTCACCACGGCGTATTCCACGCCGTTTTTACGCATTTCATTACGCAGCTCGGTATCCTCGGCTACGGTGATGCCCTTGTAGTCCACAAGAACACCGGCGGAGGAGTTCTGAAGCTTTTCCGTAAGAGCGGCCACGATGGCCTGCTTCTCGCTGAGAACCTTTGCATTCGGCATTTCTGTTGTTTCACCTCCGATATTGGGAATAAAAAAGTGCTGTCTTCACGTCCTGAGACATGAAGACAGCACGATCAATCATCGAACTGTTTCCTCGGCAGGATTTCTGGCCTGAGCCGCCTGCTGTCTCCGGAACGCGAGATTTAGTATATCAGTGCCTGGGAAGCTTGTCAAGCGTTATTTTAGCCAAGTTTCGCGGCGTTGACCTTGATGCCGGGGCCCATGGTGGAGGCGCACACGCAGCTGCGGATATAAAGTCCCTTGGCGGCTGCGGGCTTGGCCTTGATGATGGCGCCCATGATGGCGTTGAAGTTCTCGGTCAGCTTCTCGGTGCCGAAGGAGACCTTGCCGATGGGGCAGTGGATGATGTTGGTCTTGTCCAGACGGTACTCGACCTTACCGGCTTTGATCTCGCGGACAGCCTTGGCCACGTCGGGAGAGACGGTGCCGGCCTTGGGGGAGGGCATGAGGCCCTTCGGGCCGAGGACCTTACCGAGGCGGCCCACCACGCCCATCATGTCGGGGGTGGCGACGACCACGTCGTAGTCGAACCAGTTTTCCTGCTGGATCTTCTGGACCAGGTCCATATCGCCGACGAAATCGGCGCCGGCGGCCTTGGCCTCCTCAGCCTTGTCGCCCTTGGCGAAGACCAGCACGCGGGCGGTTTTGCCGGTGCCGTGGGGGAGGACGATGGCGCCGCGGACCTGCTGGTCGGCGTGACGGGAGTCGACGCCCAGCTTCACGTGGAGCTCTACGGTCTCATCAAACTTGGCGGGAGCGGACTTGACGACGAGGTCCATGGCCTCGGCAGCGTCGTAAAGGGTGGCTCTGTCGATGAGCTTAGCGCCCTCCTGGTATTTCTTTCCTCTAAACATATCTGATACCCTCCTCGCCTTACTCGCCGACGACAACGCCCATGGAACGGGCGGTGCCGGCAATCATGCTGATGGCCGATTCAATGTTGGCCGCATTCAGGTCGGGCATCTTGAGTTCGGCAATCTTGCGTACATCCTCTTTGCTGATGGTGGCGACCTTGGTCTTGTTGGGGACGCCGGAACCCGACTCAATGTTGCATGCCTTCTTGATGAGGACAGCGGCGGGCGGGGTTTTGGTCACAAAGGTGAAGGAACGGTCGGCATAGACCGTGATGACCACAGGAATGATAAGACCGGCGTCGTTCTTGGTACGCTCGTTGAATTCCTTGGTAAAAGCGGCGATGTTCACGCCGTGCTGGCCAAGCGCGGGTCCAACAGGGGGGGCGGGAGTCGCTTTGCCGGCCGGAATCTGCAGTTTGACATAACCTGTTACTTTCTGTGCCACTTAGAGCACCTCCATATAAAAAATGTGGTTTGGACGGGATACTGGAAAGATCCCTCCCACGAAGGACGCTCCGCGTCCGTCAGGAAATTGCTTCGACCTGATCGAGGTCCAGTTCCACCGGGGTTTCGCGGCCGAACATGGATACCACCACGCGGATCTTGCCGCGGTCGAGGTCGATCTCTTCCACCGTGCCCAGAAAAGATTCCAGGGCGCCGTCGGTGATTTTCACACTGTCACCCACCTGATAACCGACAACGATCTCCCGCTTCTCGACGCCTAAACCGGCGATTTCCTCCTCGGTGAGGGGGATAGCCTTGTTGCCTGAGCCTACAAAGCCGGTAACACCGCGGATATTGCGTACCAGGTGCCACGTTTCATCGGTCATGACCATCTTCACGAGCACATAACCGGGGAAGACCTTGCGTTCCACGGTTTTGCTGCCGTTGTCGGTGATTTCGGTGACAGTTTCCAAGGGAATGCTGACCTGCTGGATCAGGTCGCCCATATTGCGGTTCTCCACCGCTTTTTCGATCGTGGCTTTTACCGTGTTCTCATAGCCGGAATAGGTGTGCGCCACATACCACTTTGCGCTGTCAGCCATAATAAGTCACCTAACCCTTAAAGATGGAGAGCAGAGCATCAATGATGTTGTTGGCTAAAAAGTCATATGCCCAGATGAAGATGCCCACAAAAACAACGCAGAGGAGAACGGTCCATGTGCTGTTGAGGGTCTGCTTTACATCCGGCCACTGAACTTTCTTCAGCTCGCTCTTCATTTCCCGGAACCAGCGGGAGAGACGCGCAAAAAAGCCCGGCTTAGCCTTCTTGGTTTCCGGCTTGCTTTTTTTTGACTTGCCGGTCTTTTCTGTCTTGGCGGGAACCTTAGGAGTCTCGGCCGGCTCCGCTGCGGAACTGAGGCCGGCTTTTTCAATGTTCTCGTTTTCAGACATTCAGATACACCCTTCTTTCTTGTGAGCGATCGCGTCGATCATTACTTCGTCTCATTATGCACGGTGTGCTTTCTGCAGAAGGGGCAGTACTTGTTCATTTCCAGACGATCCGGATCATTCTTTTTGTTTTTCGTGGTGTTGTAGTTGCGCTGTTTGCACTCGGAGCATCTCAGGGTGATTTTTACCCGTGCGCCGGCCTTTGCCATGTCTCGGCACCTCCTTTTTAATTTCAGACCTTGTCCGGTCATGAAAAAACCGGATACGGCCTGAGCAGCCGAACCCGGTAACGAAAAGAGCATAACACAGAAGAATCATGCCCGGAACGAGACGGTTGGATTCGGCGTTGCTTGCCTCCCTATGTCCATAACGGCGAAGGGTTTGCACGTCACATTACCGTAAAAATGCGCACAAAAAAAGAAGCCCTTTTCATAGGTGACGATAGTCTATCATAACGCCGGACCCATGTCAAGGCTTTTCGGGGCCGTTTTTCATAGGCGTTGACAAGCGGTCGCGTGAAAGGATATAGTGTGGAAAGAAAACGGCGGGCCGCTGTGCCTGCCGATGAGGTGATTGCATGCGTATTATGGCCATTGACTACGGAGACGCCCGGACGGGAGTCGCCATTTCCGATGTGACGGGGCTGCTTGCGGGACAGACCTTTGTGATCCACCAGCGCAGGCCGGAGCTGGTAGCGGAGGAGCTGGCGGCGCTGGCGTCGGGGAACGGCGTGGAGGAGCTGGTGCTGGGTTATCCCAAAAATATGAACGACACACTGGGGCCCCGCGCGGAAAAAAGCGCGGCCCTGGCGGAACAGCTGCGTCTCATGACCGGCCTGCCCGTTGTTCTCTGGGACGAGCGGCGGACCACGGTGGATGCCCACCGGATCCTGACCGAGACCGGAAACCGGGGCAAAAAACGGAAGGAAAAGGTGGACGCGGTGGCGGCCACGCTGATCCTGGAGGGGTATCTGACCTTTAAAAGGATGACGAAGTAGGAAGCGAGGGCATCCGCCGGGACCCGCCGGAATTCACTTCCAGC
>CAZVHV010000079.1:0-7833 GCA_964627025.1 uncultured Oscillospiraceae bacterium
CTTGAAAAACCGGTTCGTCGCCTGATAGATCGAGCTGACCGCCTCGAGGTCGTGATGCGCCAGCGGCTTGTAGAGGGCCGACCGCACGACCCCTCCGGCGCCCGCCTCCAGGAGGATGATATAGTACAGAAACTGCAGGATGGACGAGATGGCCCCGTTGACGCCCGACCCGAAGGTGCCGATGATCAGCCTCGGGACGATCAGGCCGCAGAGGATCGTCACGGCTTGAAGCAAAAAAGACATCGCCATATTACTCACTGCTTTTTTACTTCGCATGCGCTGTCCTTTCCGGGCGGCTCAAAGAAACAACGGAAAATAGAGAATGATCCCGCTGAGGGAGCGGAAGAAAACATTCAGTATAAAAATAAAGTTGATAAACAATCCGTTATATCTTTTCGCGCCGATGTTTTTCGCGATGACCGAAATGATGTTCAGGGAGAGGAGGGCCAGCCCGATCACCCCTTCGTTGAAGAGGACGTCGATAAAGGAGTTGTGCGTCGCCTGCAGGCCGGTCTCCAGGATGCCCAGCATCACGAGCCTGTTGCCGAGGAGCTTATCCATCGGCGGCAGGGTGTGCCAGTACGACAGGTAGTAGTTCCAGAGCCAGGAGCGCGTCGTCGTCGCCGTGTTGTAGTCCCCGGCGGCGAGGGCGCCCATGATCTTCCCGATCCGTTCGATATAGTCGCTGACCGACTGGCTGCCCAGCGAATTCAGGAAGGTCAGCAGCGGGCCGAGCAGGGCGAGGGAGAGGAAGAGGACCAGGGGGATCAGCAGGATCAGCGCCGCGGTCGCCCGGCTTTTCCGCCTGGAAAAAAGGAAAAACAGCAAAATCGCGGCCAGGGTGACGATCCCGCTCATGCTCTGCGTGATGAAGCTCCCGACCACCAGAACGGCCGCGGCGGCCGTCTTTATTTTGCTGTTTTGAAAGATGTCGAACAGCAGAAGAAAGCTCAGGCAGAAATTGCACCACAGCGCGAAATTGTTCGGATCGCGCACCCCGACGAACCGGACGCCCACCCAGAATCCGTTGCTCGCCTCCGCGATGGCCGCGTTGTCGATATTCAGGCGATTGTACAGAAAAACGGTCAGGATGACCACGATGAAGGCTTTGATGAAGATCCGATAGTCGTCCGTATTGTTTTTGCAGCTTTCGGTCAGATGCCACACGACGACCAGAATGGAAAAATCGGCCGCCGCCTGCGCCGGCTGGAACTGGTACAGGTCGGTAAACACGACATACAAAAGGAGCAGCAGGTACAGTTTCGGCATGTCCCGCAGGCGCCGCATCCGGAACTGCAGGATGATCCGGAAGGCCAGGCAGACGTAGAACAGGCTGAGGAAGGTGTGGTTGTTGAAGCCCGCCAGGCCGTAGATCTGCGCCGTAAGAAAGCTGAAGCCGAAATAGACGAACACGAGCGGAAAGAGGGCCAGGCCGTATTGGATCGGGAGCAGCACGGCCAGGGCGAGGACGGCCAGCACAAAGACCGTGTTGACGGGCAGGGATTTGAAGTTTGTAAAAACGACGACCAGGGCCAGCAGGAAAACCAGACCGTAGAAATACGCCTGGCCGCTCTGTCGTTTTACCGAATCAGCCCTCATACCTTCCCCTTACCTGTTCCCGAACGTCAGCAGCAGCCGCAGCAGACGGTACTGTTTTTTCCGGATCAGCAGCAGAAGCAGCCGCTTGGGGGCGCTCAGCCTCCGGTCGTTCCGGTATGCCAGCAGCTCGGGCAGGAGGAGCGCGGACCAGTCGATGTCCAGGAAGGCCCTTCTCTCCCGCTCCGTGCCGCAGTACTTGAAATAAAACCGCACAAAGTTTACGATGTCGCCCGCCCGCTTGGCATAAAACAGCTCGTAATCTTCCGGCCTGTCCAGCTTCCAGATCTTCATATACCGGAGCAGCTGGCGGTCCACCTGCCGGTTGAACGCCCTGCCGATGGTCTCCCGGTCATAGCTGCGGGTGATGCTCGCCGGGTTTTCGCGGTAGTTGTACAGCGGCGCCGCGCAGTATACGATGGAGCGCGCGTGGGTCACGGGGTACAGGGACTGCAGCAGGTCCTCGCCCTGCGAGTTGGAGAAGTACCCGGTATAATCCGTCGGGTCGTCTTTCAGCAGCCCGGTCCGGATCGCCTTGATGAAAATGTTGTTCAGCGCGTGCGACCCGATGAACTCCCGGTAAATCTCCTCTTTCTCTTCGGAAAAGATCCTGCCGTCCCGGAAGACGGGCCGGCTCGCGACGACCGCCCCTTCCGCCGTGATCGTGTTCTTGTTGTACAGGACGATGTCGGCGCCGTTCGCCCGCACAAGGTCGTGGACCGTCTGCAGGCAGTTGGGCTCCAGCGTGTCGTCGGAATCCAGAAAGACGCAGAAATCCCCCGATGCCCGCGCGATCGCGGCCCTTCTGGCGGCCAGCAGCCCGGCGTTTTTCTGATGGATGACGACGGTCTTCTCCGGATCGCGGGCCTGGTATTCGTCGCAGATCTGCCCGCAGCGGTCGGGCGACCCGTCGTCCACGAGGATCAGCTCATAGGTCCCGTACGTCTGGCGCAGCACGCTTTCCAGGCATTCCTCCAGATATTTCTCCACTTTATAGACGGGGACCAGAATACTGAAAAGCATGACAGCGACCGCTCCTATCCCTGATATCGTTCAGACAGATATCGTTTTTTCTCCTCAGCGCTCATATGCTTGGTGGGGACAAGCCTGGGCTGAACTTTTCTGTAATATTCCTCGACCGACTCGTTCCTTCTCGCCGGCACGCCGGCAACGACGGAATCGTCCGGAACATCCTTTGTGACCATCGCGCCGCACCCGATGACGCAGTTGTCCCCGATCGTCACGCCCGGCAGGATGGTGCTGTTGACCCCGATGTGCACGTTGTTCCCCACGCGGATCCTGCCGAACAGATCCGCGTCCCGGCATTCCGGTTCCTTCCGGTTTCGGAGGACCCAGGTTCCGCCGTCATGCGTCAGGAAGGTCACGCCGTTTCCGATCCTCACGCGATCCCCGATCGTGATCAGATACGGCTCGCTTCCGAAATTGACCTGCGGATACACCGAACAGCCGCTTCCGATCACAACGCCTCTGCCTCTGAAGATCCTGATTCTCTGTTCCTCGGTCCCGTATCGGATCAGCAGTGCTTCAACGAGCCTTTTTACCGTCCCGAACATGGAGTTCACTTTCTTTCTCCTGTACGTTTTTCAGGTAATCGCGCCACTGCGCGATGATCTTCTTCGCGTCGAGTTTGTCCCGGACCCGCATGGCGCCGCGGCCGAGGGCGGTCTGCAGCGCTTCGGACGCCGCGACCCGCTTCATCGCGGCGGAGAGCGCGCCGCTGTCCCCAACGGGGACGAGCAGGCCGCTGGAGCCGTCTTCGATCAGGTCGGCCGGCCCGCATCTGCAGTCGGTGGAGATGCACGGCAGCCCCAGCGCCATGGCTTCGATCAGGACGTTTGGCATGCCCTCGTAGTCCGAGCTGAGCACGAACATGGCCGCCCCGTTCATCGCGCAGAGCAGCTCCTTCGTGCTGCCGGGGAGGGCGTACGAGCCGGCCGGGAGGGTCTCGCGCGCGAACTCCTCCAGCTCCCGTTTCAGCGAGCCTTCGCCGTAGATGGTCAGGCTGTAGTCGGGATACGCTTTCTGAAATTCCGCAAAGGCGCGGATCAGCAGCCGGAAGTTCTTCTGTTCCTCCAGGCGGCCGGCGGCGACGACCTCTTTCCTGCGCGGCCCGGTCCAGGGGGGCGGCAGGCGCTCCAGCTCCAGGGGGTTGGGGATGATCACGCTTTTCTTTCGGATCCGCTCCGAATAGAACGAGGCGGCCTCCCGCGTCTGAAACACGAACCCGGACGCAAAGCGGTAGAAGAGGGCGCGCAGGACCCTGTTCAGCCGGTTTACCGGCATGATCCAGGGGTTGTTGCGGTCGGAAACGACGATGGGGACGCCCAGCGTAAAGAGGAAGGGGATCGCCTTGGCGGTGACCTCCTCGGGCATGGAGAGGACCAGGTCGGGCTTGCCCGTCCGTATGAGCGACCGCAGCCTGCGGAAGCACCGCACATAGTCGCGGACCGGCGGCGCGCCCTCGTTTTGGTAAAGGGGCACGAGGGTCACGGCGGGGTCCAGCGCGTAGGCGCACGGCTCGTGGATCAGGGTGACGATGGTCGCCCGGATGCCGTTCCGGGTGAATTCGTTCGCGAGCATCGCGAGGACCCGCTCGGTCCCGCCCAGCTTCATGCCGTAAGTAAAGAGAAAGATATGGTCCATATCGTCCTATCCCGTCCGGACGGTCCCGCTGTCCGTCCGCTTCGTGTAATATGTCTGCCCGTCCTCAATGTCTTCCATCACGAGGCTGCCCGCGCCTATGGTCACGTCATCCCCGATCCAGAGCGGCCCGGCCAGCATGGAATTGCCGTATATGATGGTGTTTTTGCCGATGCAGGGCTGTTTCAGGTGCATGCCGTGCTTGACGCTCTCCTTATCATTGCTGCCGCCGAGCGTGACCCCCTGGAAGATCATGACCGGCCCGCGCGTCTTCACGAACGCCCCCACCACCAGGCCGATCCCGTGCACGACCTGAAAGCCGCCCGCCAGGTCCGCCCGGTAGTCGATGTCCACGGCGTAGATCACCCGGTCGAGGTACCAGAACACCTTGGCGATGACCCCCAGGTGCAGCTGGTGGAACAGATGGGCGATGCGGTAGAGCACCACGCAGTGGAAATCCGGGTTGATCAGGATGGTGGAAAATATTTTCAGGACGGACCCCTGCGCGTGCGCCCTGATGTCTTCAATCAGTCTCATCGTTCTTCTCACTTCTCCGCAGACATTCCCGGTAAAGGGCTTTCAGTTTTTCCGCATTGTCCTGGATGCTGTACCCCGCGCGGACGATCCTGTCCAGCGTGTCCGCCTTTATGGCCGCCCGGTCGGGCGGCGTCAGGGCTTCGACCGCCCCGGCCCACTGCGCCGGAGGCGACTCCAGGGACAAAAACCGCACCAGGCCGGTCACCGCGACCTCGTCGGTCACGACGTCCGAGACGAAACAGGGGAGGCAGGCGGCCTGGGCCTCCAGGAGGGTCAGCGGCAGCCCCTCATACCGGGACGGCATGACCATGATGTCGATGGCCTGCAGCAGCTGCGGGACCTCGGTCGTTTTCCCCAGGAACAGCACCGCGCCGCCGAGTCCCAGCGCCTCCGCCTGCCGCTCGACGCTCTCCCGCAGCTCGCCGTCGCCGATCAGCGCCAGCCGGTAGCGGTCGCCGCCCCCGCGCAGGGCGCGGAACACCTCCAGCAGGAAGGCGTGGTTTTTCTGATAGGAAAAGTGGCCGACATGCCCGATCACGACGCTCTGCTCCAGGCCGTAGTTCCGCCGGTACGCCTGCCGGACGTCGGGCCGGAAGGCGAAGCGGTCCAGGTCGATGCCGTTGTTGATGATGGTGAACGGCCTGCCGCGGAACAGCCACTCCCCGGCTTTTTGCCCGCAGGCGAACGCGTCGGTGTACGAGGCCTCGAACAGCCCCCGCAGCAGGCGGTGCAGGAGCTTGTGCTCGCACGTGGTGTTATGGCTGTGCGGGATGCGCACCTTCGCGCCCGCCCGTTTCGCGGCGTACATCTCGATCGCGAGGGTGCAGCTGTTTCCGTGCGCGTGGACGATGTCGTACTTCCCGTCGGCGATCACCCGTTTCAGCTTTCGGAAATACGCGGCGGGGTTTCGGTTCCTGCCCGCGAGGACGACGATCTTCCCCCCGTTCGCCGCGATCTCGCTTTTGAACGGTTCGATCGGGTCGTTGATCAGCACGAAATCGATCTGCAGATCGGACCGGTCGAGCGCGCGGTAATAATTCATGACGCAGTTCGTGATCCCGTCCAGGGCGAAGGGGGTCGTGATGATGTACAAGATTTTCATGAAAAAAACTCCAAGCTCATTTCAGCGGCCCGGTCTCCTCGAAGGGCCTTTGGAACAGCTTCTGCTCGTAAATTTTCGCGTCCACAAGCATGCGGTAAAAATAAGAGTACAGATAGACGAAGATGTACCCCTCCCTGCCGTCCAGGAAGCCGCCCTTGATGAAATAATTCAGGAGGAACAGCAGCCGGCACCGGAGGAACATGGGGAACTTATAGTACACGCGGAACTTGAACCGCCTCGTCTTTGCGATCACGCCGTCCGAAAAATTCTGCTCGGCCGCTTTGGACTGGAAGTCGAAGTAGTCCTGCATCTCCCGCGTCGCGTACCAGTTCAGCTTTGAGACGTAGGTGTTCAGGTCCTTGAAGTCGTAATGGAGGTACTTCTCCCGGAGGAAGATCGCCCGCCCCGACGAGAGGATGGTGTGCTCGTCCATCTTGCGGTCCTCGATCCGCCCGATCCCCCGCTTGAAGACCATGAGCTTCCGTTTGGTGTCGCCGCTGTGCGTCAGCCGTTTGCCCAGAAAATAGAACCAGGCCTCGAGGATGAAGCCGTTCACGTCGTCGTCGGCGTGGACGCGCATCTGCTCCTCGAGCAGCGCGCACAGCTCCGGGGTGAACCGTTCGTCCGCGTCCAGGCGGAGGATCCATTTGGTGTCCATCCCGGTGTGGTCGATGCCCCAGTTCAGCTGGCGCGCGTTGTTTTCAAACGGATGCACGTAGATATCCGCGCCGAGCTCCCTGGCGATCTCGACCGTCCGGTCGGTGCTGCCCGAGTCCACGACGACGGCGCGCGACGCGAACCCGCGGACCGACTCCAGGCAGTCGCGGATATTGATCTCTTCGTTCTTGGTCAGCACAAGGGCAGTCAGATCAGCCATGTTTTCCTCCAGTCCAGGCGGCGTCTCTCGCGATGACGATCGGATCGAACAGTTTGGAGAGCGGGAGGGAGAGCGTCGCGCTGAACCCGGCGAGCCGCCTGGCCGGGACCGCGGCGAACGCGGGGATGCGGAGCACATGCCGGGCGCGCCCCTGCCGCTTCTCCCGGTCGATCAGCTCGCCGGTCCGGAGCCGCTCCCGGTCGCAGACGTTGAGCACGGGCCGGTAGGCCCCGGGGTCCCGGCACCAGTCCGCGGCCAGCGCGGCGGCGTTTTCGGCCGAGAGCATCTCGTATTCCTTTCCCCGGCCGATGAGGTAGCAGAGATCGGGGTAGCGGAGGCAGTAGCGTTTCCGCAGGTCGGTCCTGTTTTCGTCCGAATAGACGGGGGCGAAGCGCGCGATGGTGAACCGGGCGCAGATCCGCCTGAGCGCCTCCTCGGCCAGGTACTTGGACGTCGCGTAGTTCCCGACCGGCGCGGGTCTCGTGTCGGCCGTGACCTCGCCCCGGGTGACGCCGTATACGTCGACCGTGCTGGCGAAGAAAACGGGGATGTCCCGCGCCGCGGCGCATTTGAACAGGGTCTTGCCGGCGAGGGTGTTGACCCTGTAATACCGGCTCCACGAGTCGTCCATGCCTTTCGTCACGTGGGCGATGGCCGCCAGATGGACGACGTGCGAGATCGGATGGTCCTCAAAGAGTTTTTCGAGCTTCAGGCAGTCGGTGAGATCGACCGCTTTCCGGAGATAGCGCGCGTCCGTGTGCGCGCCCCCGCCGCTGCCCGAGACGCCCAAGACGGGAAAGCCCGCGGCGAGCAGCGCCCGCACGACGTATTGCCCGACGAAGCCGCTGCTTCCGGTCACCAAAACATACCGCATTCGTTTCCCCCCGCCGTCATCGTCCCGACATGGTCTCGAACCGCGCGCCCTGCTTTTGGAACAGGACGATGAGCTTTTCGATCTTCCTCAGATTTCGTTTCCTGCCCACCAGCGCGCGGAACTTCGTCGCGGCGCCGAGGGCCTTGGGCAGCGGCAGCTTCACGTCGGTCAGTTCGAACGGATGCA
>CAZVHV010000080.1:0-7584 GCA_964627025.1 uncultured Oscillospiraceae bacterium
CGCCGGCCAGGGCCTCCACCGTGGGCAGCGCGTCCATAAAGCGGTTAAAATACTCCATCACCGCCGCGACGCGGGTCTGCTGGAGCATGATCTCAGATACCCACACCCGGTAGGGCGTCGGCAGCGAACGCCACGGCAGCACGCGGGCGTTCTCGCGGTACCAGCGCAGCAGGGGCACGGGCAAACGATCCAGTCTCTTCAAAGTTTCCTCCCCGGAAAAGGGCGTCCCAAGCGCCCCGCGTTTCATTGGACCATTATACGACGGGTATCGACAAAATTCAACGTGCAGACAGATCCAGCAGCGCGGCCATGTCGCCGGGCAGCGGGGCGGTGAAGCGGAGCCGCGCCCCGGTGACCGGGTGGCACAGGACCAGCCCGGCCGAGTGCAGGGCGGTGCGGGCGATCAGCCGCCTGTCCTCCACGCCGTAAAGAAAGTCTCCCGTGAGCGGACACCCGAGATGGGCCATATGGACCCGGATCTGATGGGTGCGGCCCGTCTTCAGCTCGGCGCGCACCAGCGCCCGGCCGCCGTACACCGCCAGCACCTCGTATTCCGTGCAGGCGGCCTGGCCGTCCGGGCGGACCTCACGCTTGAGCACCGAGCCGTCCGCGCGGCCGATGGGCGCCTCCACCCGCCCCTTCGGCGCCGGCGGCACCCCCTCGCAGACGGCGAGGTACCACCGCCGGAAGTCGTCGGTGTGGAGCCGGGCCTTCATCCTTTCCTGCGCGTAGGCGTGCTTCGCCACCATCAGCAGGCCCGACGTTCCCCTGTCCAGCCGGCTGACCGGGTGAAATCCGGCCTTTAAACCCTGTTTTTTGTAATATGCCGTTATAATATTACCCAACGTATCGTCAAAATGCCCGGGACCGGGGTGGACAGCCATGCCCGCCGCCTTGTTGACGACGAGGAGGTCCTCGTCCTCATGGACGACGGCGAGGGGCCCCTCCGCGGGCACAAGACCGCTCTCCTCCAGGTCCCCGATAAACACCGAAAGGGTCTGCCCCTCCCCGGCGCGTTCGCTGGTGCGGACGGGGATACCGTTTAGCAGAATGCCGTCCGGGCGCGTTTTGGCGTGCTTGACCCCCGTGCCGGACAGGCCCAGCTCCCGCCGCAGGAGGGTATCCACCGTCTTCCCCGCCTGCGCCGGGGCCACGGCAAGCGTCAGTCTCCGTCCCTCCATGCCTCTCCCCCCTTGTCCGCGTTCCGCGGACGCTTCGCGTCGTTCTGTTCTAAAGGATATTATAACGGCTCCTTCTTCTTTTTTCTACCTGAAATCAATTTTGTGCTTTGCAAATTAAGATAAAAACTATTATATTATTATAATGATAAGATCAAAACAAGGTTCCGGAGAAGCGAGGTGCCGTTATGGCAGGCAGTCTTGGTATTTATATCCACATTCCCCTTTGCCGCAGATTCAGCGTGGCGGCGTTTCCGCGGAAAAGCCGTGATCTCGGGCGGGCGGTCGGAGCGATCATCACAGCGTCATACGGAACGGTTTGATTTGATTTTGCAGGTACGCACTGATATAATGATATCTGCCGGATTTTCCCGGCCACGCTTTTCAGAGGACCAGTAACCGCCCGAGGGGGCGCTGACAGGAGTCGAATCTATGAAACCATATGCTTTTTTGACTGTGCCGGAAGTCGCGGATATTTTAAAAGTGAAGAAGAACACGGTGTATGACCTGATCAAGCGCGGGGAGCTTCAATCCACCAAGGTCGGCAAGCAGCTGCGCATTTCGGAAGAACTCCTTGACCGGTATATGCGGGGCCCCGAGCCTTCCGTCAGGCCCAGGGAGACGTCTCTCTCCGAATCCGCAACTCCGGCTCCGGCGGCGCATCCGGACGGCTCGCTGATTCTCTGCGGCCAGGACCACGCCCTCGACTTCATCACCAATTTTATCGGCTCTCAGCCGGGGCAGCCCATCATTCTGCGCTCCAATCTGGGCAGCTACAACAGCCTCTACGCCCTCTATCAGGGAAAGGTGGACATCGCCGCCGCGCATCTCTGGGACGAGGAGACCCGGGAATACAACTACCCGTTTATCACAAAGCTCGTCCCCGGACGCTCCCTCATCACGGTGCGGCTGTTCGGGCGGATGCAGGGCTTTTACGTCAAGCAGGGGAATCCGCTGGGCATCGGCGGCTGGGAGGATCTCAAGCGAAGCGACCTCACCTTTGTAAACCGGGAAAAGGGCAGCGGCACCCGCATACTGCTGGATGAAAAGCTGAAGGCCATGGGGCATCCCCGAAGCGCCCTGCAGGGCTATGACCGCGAGCGCTACTCCCACCTCTCGGTCGCCAGCGCCATCGCCTGCGGGGAAGGCGACTTCGGTCTGGGCTGCGAGCACGGCGGCCAGCAGGTAAGCGACTTGACCTTTCTCCCTCTCCAGCTGGAGTGGTACGACATGGTGTTTTTCGCCGATGTGGAATCCAGCCGGCCCTATCAGATGATCTTGGACTATATTACCTCCGCACGTTTCTTCCGCGAGCTCTCCGGTGTGGGAGGGTACGATATTTCCCAGACGGGAAAAATCAAGCGGCTGTGACTCCCGCGCCGCCTCGCGGCGGGAAACTGCCGCAGACATCAAAATGGCACTCGGAACCAGGCCGGTCCGAGTGCCATTTTTTGCTGCAGCGCAGGGATGTTATTTGTTTCGCCTGAATCGGAAGAATCTTCTGAAGCCGCCGAAGCCCATGGCGCTCAGGCCGACGACTCCCGTGGCCGCGGTAGCCTGGGGATTGTTTTTGACGAGATCGACCACCACGTCGAATACCGCCGGTTTCGGCTCGTCCTTCTCCGGAACCTCCTCTTCCGCGGGCGTCTCTTCCGGAGCGGCCTGCTCCTGTGTCTGCGTCTCGGGACCGGCCCCGGCCGCCTCAGCCTCCTCTGTCGGCTGCTCCGCCGGCTCATCCACGGCGGTTCCTTCCCTGACCTGGACGGTATCCGCCGGCGCGGCGATCACAAGATCGTCCGCGGGATCGGCCGCGGTGGCGTCCTGCCCGGACACCGCGCTCTGGTCGGACGTGGTCTCCGCATCCTGACCGCCGTCTCCCTGCGCCCCGTCGCCCTGTCCGTCAGCGGACGGCGCGCCGTTTCCGTCGCCGCTGCCGATGCCGTCGCCCGTTCCGGCGCCGCCGCCGTTCAGGCCCAGCGGCGATTCTCCTTCCGGCACCTCCCCGGGAAGCACCACTTCTTCTGTCTCGATCGTTACCGTCGCGTCGCCGGTGAGCCCGCTGAGTCTATAGCTGCCGTCCTCGTTCTGCTCCAGCGTGGCGCCCTCCGGCGCGTTCACCGCCGTGACCGTATAGCCTTCCTCCGCCTGCACCGTGAAGGTAACGGCTTCGGCCACCGGCGCGCCCTCGGGATCATCCTCGGGCGGCTTAATCTCCGCCACCGTCCCGGTGACCGGCTCTCCGTCAATCATGACGGCAGCGTTGCCGCCGGAAAAGCTGACGGAATACGCGGAATGAAGGGAGAACTCCGTGGCGGGATCGGCCCGTGTCGCGACGCAGGTGACGCTTTCCCCGTCCTTGTCTGTGATCGTTACAATATGTCTGACGCCCGGCAGGTAGAGATAGAGCATGCCGTACAGGTCGGTATCCGAGGCCGTGACCGCGGTGTAAGAATTCCTGTTGGGCGCCGCGCTTGTCACCGAGTTGCATCTGGTCAGATAACTGGTGCCCTCGTAGAAGCTCTCTCCGTCCACAGCCACCGAAAACACCGTATTGCCATACCCGTTCGCCGAAATCCTGTCCGCCAAATTCAATTTCAGGCGATAGACCGGATCGCTCCCGTTTGTTGCCGTCAGGGGCAGCGACGCCACGGACGCATCCGCGGGGTAAATGCTGGTGCCATAGCTCAGCTTCAGCGAACCGCCCGTGATATTGAGCGTGTTTGCGAGGAGGGTCTTCTGCGCGGATTGCGAGTGATGCAGGATGATGACGCCGCCGCCGATACTGACGGTATCCGCCGCGGCCACCTTCGCGTTTCCACCGTAGCAGAAGGCATCCACTTCGCCGCCGTTGATGCGGATGATGCTGTCGCCCGCAAACAGCGGGTTGCCGCTGCCGGAGCTGCTGCCGAGCGCGTATCCGATCATCTGGCTCCAGATCTGGATCCGTCCACCGTCGATGGTGACGGTACCGCACGCTTCCCCGTCATTGCTGCCGATGCCGGCCGAATATCCCTGCTTTTCAAGATACAGGCTCCCGCCTTCCAGTCCGTCGATGCGCAGAGACGAACCCGTCGGCACATGGACGGGCGCCAATGCGTTGGAACCGTCCCCGTCGCAATAGATTTCGTTCGCGCCGTCGAGGTACAGCACGTTATCCTGTCCCTCCACCTCGACGCCGCTTCTCTTTTTCCTGGTATCATTAATTTTCAGGTTTTGGATCGTAACCTCGTCCCCCCCGGTCAGCAGGACCGTCAGGTCCGTATAGGTCACAAAGGCACCGCCCTCGTCCTGCGCGCCGCAAAGGGTCACCGGGTCGGTCGTATCAACTGTAATGGTCCCGAAGCAGCCGCTCTCCAGCACATAGCAGCCGCCTGTCGTGATGGTCATACCGGACTGGATGAGCTCGGGCGGCACGGTTTCCTCGCCCTGCACCCACTTGGCGTGCAGCGTCATGTCGCCGGTCACCGCGGTGTTGAAGTCGTATTCGTTCGTCAGGGCCTCGTCGGTATACCAGCCCGCAAAGCCATAGGTCACTTCCTGATCGTCCACCGTCTCGGTCCTTTCCGGATCGGGAGAAGGCTCCTGCGCCTGGTCGCCCGCGGAAATGACCTGAGGCGGCACGTCGGAACCGCCGTCGCTGTTGAATGTGACGGTATACTGCATGCCCGGAACCAGCACGCCGAAGGAGGCGGTGACCGTATAGTCGTCCTCGCCCGCAAACTGGTAGGCGCTGATCTGGTTTCCGCTGTACACCGTGTCGCCCTCGCGGTCTTTGACCGAGAGCAGCGTTACGATCTGTCCCTCGTCCGGGGTCACATTCAGGCAAATGGAGTCGCCATACCGGAAGTACCCGTCTCCGCTTAAGACCGTGCCGGAGCGCACGGTCGTGCTCACGCTGCCGCCCGCGCCCGCGCTGAGGGAAATTTTATAGATGCCCTGGCCGGCCGCCGTCTGGAACACGGGATAGGGGTCCTCCGCGCTCTGGGTCCAGACATTTTCCCGGTTGCCGCTTCCGCCGTTGTCGAGGAGATAGGCGACCGCAAAGGAGGCGAACGCGTCCGCCGTCTTCGCGGCAGAGACAGCCGCGTCCACCGCGGTCTCCACGCTGGTATCCAGATAATAGCAGCGGATCACCGCGGTTTTCGACGGGTCGGCCGTGCCGGTCACCCCGCCGGTCACCGCGCCGGTCACCACGCCGCAGTTATAGCTGTTGCGCACCAGACTGATCATGCCGCTTTGCTGATACGCCGTGATACCCGACGCAAGGCAGGTGCCGTCCGTGCTCGCCGTGACTGCGCCGGCGTTATAGCAGTCCGACACCGTGCCGCTGCCCATCGCGCCCACAACGCCCGCGACCTGGTTATAGCCCTGTACCGCGCCGCTGTTGCTGCACGCGGTGAGATTGCTCGTCCCGCTCGAACCGCCGAGGACGCCGCCCACCATTCCGGACGCCGCGGCGCCCGTGACAGCGGCCGTGTTCCGGCTCGCCGTGATCGTGACGACGGAGGAACTGTAGCACTGTCCGAGGATGCCGCCGGTATAAAAAGAACCGCCGTTTACCTGTGCGCCGGTATTCTCGCACCCTTCGATTGCAACCGAGCTGTTCGCCTGCCCCAGGATACCGCCCGTGGCCTGCCCGCCGGTGACATCGGCCGTGTTGGCGCAGTATTTGATCGTGCCGGTCTGCAGATAGCCCGCAATGCCGCCCGCATTGGAACCGCCGCTGACCGCGCCGCTGTTTACGCAGTCCCGGATGCCAAATTTGCTGCCCGTCTTGCCGTATGCGTATCCGAGGATACCGCCGATGTTGCTGGTTCCGATGTTGCTGACGGCGCCGGTGTTGGTACACGCCGTAAAGCTCGCCGTAAGCACATTGCCGCCATCCCCGACGGAACCGGCAATGCCGCCGATCCTGGCGCCCGCGCCGGTGGATACCGCGCCGCTGTTCCGGCAGTCCTGGAATCGGATCTCCGCGCCGGTGCCCGCCAGAGGCACGCCGGTGCCCAGCAGGCCGCCGACGTCGCCCGCGGTCGCCGTTACCGCCCCGGTGTTGCCGCTGCCCGTTATGGTGCCGACGCCGGCGGTGCCCACGCGCCCGAACAAGCCGCCCACGAAATTGCTGCCGCCGACCGCGCCGTTGTTCTGGCAGCCGTCCAGCGTAAAGCCGTCCGCCGGAGCCTGCAGGCTGCCCGCCAGACCGCCGGTGTAGCCGGCGCCGCTGACCGACGCCCCGGTTTCCATGACGCAGTTCGTAAACGCGCCCCCGCCGGCGGCCATGCCCAGCATCCCGCCGGTGCAGCTGCCCGTCCCGGTCACCGCGCCGCGCATGGTCACGTCGGTGCAGGCGGCCGCGCCCGTCACATAGCCCGCCAGGCCGCCGATGCAGCCGGCGCCGCCGACCGACGCGCCCGCCTCAGAAACGCAGTTTGTGAAGACCGCCCCGGCCCCCGCGCGGCCGAGGATGCCGCCCGCACAGTCGCCCGTTCCCGCGGCCGACCCGCGGATGATGATGTTTGAAAAGACGGCGTCGCCCTCCGTGCTGCCGACCAGGCCGCCGATGTTGTCCCCGCCGCCTGTGACCGCGAGGTTCGCCGTCACGGTATCCAGCGTCAGCGTGCCCGCGGCATGGCCGACCAGGCCGCCGGTATCCGCGCCCGCGTCCACGCTCCCGTTTAGGAGGAGATTCCGGATCACCGCGTTTTCCGTATGGCCGAACAGGCCTTCACAGCCCGCGGACCTTGTGATCGAAAAGCCCGCGAGGAGCCGGTTCGCGCCGTCAAAGGTCCCCCGGAAGGGGGTTGCCGCGCTTTTGCCGATCGGGGCGACCCAGACCGCCCCGGACAGGTCAATGTCATTCGCCAGACGGACGACCCGGCCGCCGAAATCCACCGGAGCTTCGCTCACCTCGGCCGGCGCGTTGCCATTGACCAGGTCGGCCAGAGCCATCAGCTCGTCCGCGGTTCTGACGGTGAACCCGGAGGCGTCCGGATCGGCGGTGTACCATGCGAAATCGCTGCCGACGAGCCCTTCTCTCCACTTCGCGTAAAGGGTGAACGGAGTCTTGACGCACGTGGTAAAATCAAATTCCTTGTCGGACAGGGTCACGCCCTCGCCGTCCTCCGTGCCCGTGTACCAGCCGACCAGCGTGTATCCGTCCCGCGCCGCGTCCGGCGGCACGACGGGCTGGTTATACACCGCCGGGACCTCCTGTGACACCGGATTTCCGTCCTCTTCATACCGATAGTCAAAGGTTACCTGCACCTTTGCCATTTCCCAATGGGCATACAGGGTGGCACCCGCCGCGACCGCCGCCTTGCCGTCGCCGTCAAACGCCGCCCTGGTTTCCGGCGCGCACGCGGCGTCCGTATACCAGCCCTCCAGCGCGTACGCCGCCTTGGTCCCCACG
>CAZVHV010000081.1:0-7496 GCA_964627025.1 uncultured Oscillospiraceae bacterium
TCGTAGCTGACCCCGGACTCCAGCGCCTTGATGACGGCTTCCACATCGGTGGTGCCCGCCTTTTCCACGGCCGTCTTCCACAGGTAGACGCCGGTGTACTCGGCTTCGGCCTCCATGCCGATGTACGGCTCATCCGGGAACATCTTGTGCCATCTCTCCTTGAAGTCGTCGGAGGCGGGGGTGTCCAGCTCCTGCACGTAGGAGGCTGTCACATACATGTTGGCAAGGGCGGGGGGCTCGAATCTCAGATGCTCGTAGCTCTGGGCGATATTCACCGTGGAGGCCATCGGCAGTCCCTTGATGCCGGACTTGGCCCACTGCTCATAGAAGGAGGACTGCGCGGTGCCGACCAGAAGGGTCACGAGGAAATCCGGCTTCGCGTCCTGAATGCTGGCGATGGTGCTGGAGAACTGGGAGACCTCCAGGGGGATGAACTCCTCGCCCACGACCTCGCCGCCGTTTTCTTCAATGGTCTTTTTGAACCAGTCCGCGCTGATCTGGCCGAAGTTATAATCCGCGGCGATGATGTAGGCCTTCTTGCCGAACTTCTCCAGCATGGTCTTTGCGAGGGGCACGATCTGATGCTCCGGAACGTCGCCCGTGCAGAAGACATTGTGGCTGGCCACGCCGCCCTCATACTGGTTGTTGTAGAAAAGGAGGGCGTCGTTCTGCTCGATGATGGGGCGGATGGCCTCGCGCGACGCGCTGGAGTATCCTCCCATGATGGCCGCGACCTTGTCCTCCAGAATCAGTTTCTTCGCCATGTCCTGATAGACCGTGTTATCCGACTGGCAGTCGGGGGAGATCAGCTCGATCTGCTTCCCCAGGACGCCGCCCGCCGCGTTGATTTCGCTGACCGCGAGCTGTGCCGCGTGGATCTTCTGGGTACCCACCAGGGAAAAGTCGCCCGAAGCGTCCTCCAGCTGTCCCAATTTGATGGTGTCTCCCGTGTCGCCGGCCGCCGTGGCCGCCGGCGTGCCCGCGCTGCTGCTGCAGCCCGCCAGAACCGAACCGAATGTGCATGCCGCGAGCAAAATCGCCAATACTTTTCTGCGCATACCTTCTTCTCCTTTCAGATTAAAAAAAGAGACAAAGAAATCGAACGTCGACTTCTTTGTCTCCCTGCGAATTTTCTAATCAGCGCTGAGTAGATGCCACAAATTTGTTGTCTGTATTATAGCAGAAAAGTACAGCCGCCTGTTATCGATAAAATTTTGCTCCAACCCCGAAAATAATTAGGAGTACGCCCCGTTTCTCCCGTCCGGGTGGTAAAAAAATGTACGGCTCCCGTCAGTTCCCATCCACGCCGGTCTGGATCTCGGCGATGAACGGAAGGTTGCGGCCCTGTTCGTCCACGTCCAGCCCGTACCCCACAAGCCGCGTCTTGGGCACCTCGAAGCCGCTGTAGGCGATGGGGACGCTGATGAGCTGCTCGGCCTGGTTGGACAGCAGGGCGCACACCCGGATGCTGGCGGCGCCCCTGGCCTCGAGGTTCTGCATGAGGTAGCCGGTCGTGAGCCCGGCGCGGACGATATCCTCGATGAGCAGCACGTGCTTGCCCGCGATGTCATGGTCGAGGTCCTTCGTGATGCGCACAACGCCGGCCACGCCCCCGGGATTCGGATGGATGCCGACCGACATGAAGTCGATCTGCAGGGGCAGGTCGATGGCCCGGGCGAGATCGGTCAGGAAAAAAACCGAGCCCTTCAGGACGCTGACAAGCAGAAGATCCTTGCCCGCGTAGTCCTCGGTGATCTGTTTCCCCAGCGCGCGGACGCGCGCGCTCAGCGCTTCTTCGCTGAACACGATGCGCTTGTATTTCATAGGTCCCATCCTTTACAGCTCTCCGTTCGGGTTGCAGCGGTTGAACAGCGAGTAAAAATCTTTTTTGTAGACGATCTTGATGTTCGTGCCGGGGTAGAGCTCGCGCACTTTTTTCACCTTCCTGTTTTTGATGGTGACATATTTCTGGTTCATCGTGGTCAGCTCGATGTAGGTATCGAACTTCGTCAGATAGAAATCCGGGCTGAAGGCCATGGTCACGTTGCCCTCGGCGTCCCACTCGATCGGGAAGGTCTTCGGCTCGTATTTCCAGTCGATCTGGTACATGTCCAGAATCTTCGCGAACTCTTCCTCCGCCTGGTTTTTGAAGACCGGCCGCTCGGACAGGTTGTCCCGGACCTCCAGCTGCTCGGCCTCCAGCTCCATCTGCCGGTGCAGCTCGCGCTCCTTGAACAGCGCGAGGATGGACGCCACGCATTCGTCGACCGAAAGGGCGGCGGTGTTCAGGATCAGATGATAGCAGGCGGGGTCGGACAGATCGGCGTCGAAGACCGTCGAGACGAATTTCTTGTGCTTCCTGTCCGCCGTGTCGAGGATCTTCTCGGCCTCCTCCTCGGAGACATGGTACTGCTTCCGGGCCCGCTGGATCCTGGTCTTTTTGGGGGCGATGATCCTGACGTGCAGCGCGTCCCTGCTGTCGGCGAGCAGCACCTGTGAGCCGAAGCCCATCATGACCGCCGAATGGTCCTTCAGATACTCCTGCAGCTCCTGCTGCAAAACATCGCGGAAGGTGCGTTCCCCCTCCCGCTGCTTCAGATAATACTTCGCGCTCTCGTTGAGCATGTGCAGGTCGTAGGGGGTCGGCGCGATCTGCGGAAAGCGGGAGAACAGATTATTCCTGGCGATCAGCTCCCACCCGAGCTTGCGCGAAAGGGCCTCCGCAACATCGTCGCCGAGGCTGCACATCTGCCTTGAAACGGTAATGACAGGCACTGACAAACCCTCCTTTTCCCATGGCTGTTGATCGGGGTCTCTCTCGTATTATTATACCAAAACCGCCCTCCGATTGAAATCAGAACTTTCCGTTTTTTGGGCCTTCCCGTTCCTTTCTGAGAGTAAATGGAAGCCGCCCCTTCCTTTTTACAGTTTTTTATGGTAAACTGATGTTGCAGGAATGTTGCATTTCCCCGCACATTTGTATCCGGAAGTGCAAAAATCAGCTTTAATCGTATAAAGGAGGTTCATTTTGGAAAATCGGAAGATCAAGGTGGGAATCGGCTTTGCGACCGGGCGGAAGCACTTTCAGAAGGTCCTGAGGAGTTACATCTACAACTGGAAGGAATCAGGCCTGGTGGACAATCAGAACGTCAGCCTGAATCTGTTCGTCGCGTACGACCTGAGCTACGGGAACACGAAGAAGTCCGACTATACGCCGATCAGCCCGGATATCGCGGAGCTGATCGACTCCAAGCACTTCATCGGGAGCCGTGAGGTGGCGGAGGCCAGAGAGCATCTGGTGCAAAGCGGCATCCTCGACGCGCAGGAGGCCGCCATGGTCTTCGGGAAGGGCTACGCCTCGCAGCGGAACATCGTGCTGTACAGCGCCATCGAAAATCAGATGGACTATCTGCTGTTCCTGGACGACGACGAGTACCCCGTCGCGCTCACCAACACGCTGGGCACGGCCATCTGGAGCGGCCAGCACGTGCTGAAGACGCACCTGCAGAACATCCGGCACGCGGACATCACGTATGGCTATCACTGCGGGTACATCTCCCCCATCCCCTTCGTCGAGTTTAACGGCGCTTTGCCGGAGGAGGGCTTCCGCGCCTTCATCGAGGCCATCAGCAACGACATCATCAGCTGGGACAAGACCCGGCAGGTGATCCGCAACGGCGGCGTCACTTACGCGGACACGGGGGTGCTGGTGGGCAAGCAGACCGTGGAGGTCCCCGAGCTCCGCCACGCGAAATTCATCTCGGGCTCCAACCTCTGCATCAATCTCACCGACTGCAGGCGGGTGTTCCCGTTCTACAACCCCCCCGGCGCCCGCGGCGAGGACACCTTCCTCAGCACCTGCCTCCGGGAGCGGACCGTGCTGCGCGTCCCGTGCTACACCTTCCACGACGGTTTTTCCATCTACAACCATCTTCTGGCCGGAGTTCTGCCCACGGCCCTGAAGCCCATCCGCCCGGACTCCGAGCAGGTGGTCAAACGCTTCTACAGGGCCTGTGTCGGCTGGGTGCGGTACAAGCCGCTCCTGATGTACCTCACCGACCGCGACTCCTATCCGGATAAAATCCGGGAGATGAAGGAAAATCTGGAACGGTCGCTGCCGGCCGTCTGCGCCTATTTCGGCAGGGAGGAGTTCCGCACGATTTTGAAGGAGCTGGAGAAGTATCACGCGCACGTGGAAAAACATGCGCGGGAGTTTCAGGCGCTGCGGGAGATCTGGCGGCGGATGATGGAAAATCTGCACGCCGGGGCGCAGGCCGGCGGCTGAGCCGGGCGTCTCACAGCACGTCGCGCAGGACGCGCAGCGCGTTGCCGCTGGCGAGCTTCTCGATCTGCCGCTCGGTGAAGCCCTGTTTCGCAAGGGCGCCGAAGAGCAGGTGCATCTCTTCCGGCCCGCCGATCTCAAGGGGCCCGTGGATCCCGTCGAAGTCGGTCCCGATGGCCGCGCAGTCCTCGCCGCCGACCCGCACCATATGCGCGGCGTGCGCCGCGAGCATGGCCGCGGTGCTGGTCTCGCAGGTGATGTCCGCGTTCAGGAATTTTCCGCAGAAGTTGAGCCCCGCGACGCCGCCCCGCTCGGCCAGCAAGCGCAGCATGTCGTCGGTCAGGTTGCGGGGATGGGGGCTGATGGCGCGGCAGTTGGAGTGCGAGGCCACGAAGGGCTTTCTGCTCAGGCGCGCGACGTCGTAGAACCCGCCGTCGGAGAGGTGGGAGACGTCGATGAGCATGCCCAGCCCGTTCATCGCCTCCACCGCCTCGGCGCCGAAGGCGGTCAGGCCCCTCGGACGGTCCGCGGGGTCGCCCGCGCCCGGCCAGCCGAAGCAGTTGGCAAAATTCCAGGTCAGGGTGATCAGGCGCACGCCGCGGCCGTAGTAATGCCGCAGCTTTTCCAGGCTGCCGTCCACGATGCGCCCGTCCTCGATGGTGAGCAGGGCCGAGAGCTTCCCCTCCGCCCGGTTGCGGACGAGGTCGGCGTAGCTCCCGGCAAACGCCATCCGCTCCGGATGGGCCTCGACGGTGCGCATCAGGGCGGCGCGCAGGGCCTCGAAATAAGTGTCGTCGTCGGGGAAGCCCGCCCTCAGCGGGTCGTCCGCCGGCGGCAGGTAAACCGCGAAAAACTGCGCGAGCGCGCCCGCCTGTCCCAGCCGCTCCACGTCCAGCATGCTGCCGGGCAGGCGGAAGAGATCGCGCCCGCCGGGCAGGGTCTTCAGCAGCGTGTCGCAGTGCAGATCGAGATAAGGATACAAAAGGTCATTCCTCCCCGGGTCGGCTCAGGTATTCAGCAGGGCGGCCGCCGCGCTGCCCAGAAGATTGGTGTTTTCGGTCCGGCAGATGGTCCAGCTCCGCCCCAGCGTGTCGGTGGCGTACTCGGTCAGACAGCGCTCCAGCAGCGGTCCGAGCAGGCTGCTCTTGCGGATGGCCGAGCCTTCGGCCATGATGCAGACGGGCTTTTCCGGCGAGCGGCCGCGCCCCGTGAGCAGGAGGATGGCGCTTAAATTCGCGCAGACCAGCTTCGCCGCACGGGCGGCGAGCCGCTCCCCGATCTCACGGACGACCTCGCGGTCCCGGTCGATCCGGCAGACCCCGGCCAACGTGTTCCGGCCGCGGGCGTCGACCAGGAAGGCGTCGGCCTGCGCGGTGTCCAGGCAGGAGAGCGCCTCCAGGCCGTCGGCCATGCCGGGGGACAGGAGCCCTTCCGCGCGCGCCTGCCGGAGGGTGAGGAGGAGGAGGTCCCCCAGATAAGCGCCCGACACCATCTTTTCATAGAGGTAGGCGCCCGGGTCGGCGGTGGCGGCGTCGAGCGCCAGGTCCATGTCCCCCCGGGGCAGCCCGGTGAAGCCGCCCGACTCCAGATTGATGATCATGCTGTCCGCGCCTGCGTAGCCGGAGAGCTTGGGGATGTCCGACGTGCGCACCGCGCAGCAGGTATTGATGCCGGTGCCGTAGACCAGCCCGATGAAGCCGTCATGCGCCGTCCCCCGCCGGGCGGCCACGCCGCCCATCAGGGCGGCCGCCGTGTCGTTGAGCAGGACGAAGCGCAGGTCCGGAGCGCCCCGCGCGCGCAGCTCCCGCGCCAGGTCGGCGCAGACCGGCCGGCCCACGGCGCCCGTGATCTTCACCTGCTTGGTGAGGCGCAGCATCCGCCCGTCCCGCTCGGGCGTGATCTCGGCGGGATAGGAGAAGCAGAAGCCGACTCGCCCGCTCCTCGCGGTGAGCGGGAGGATCAGGTCGGCCACGGCCGAGAGGAATTCCGCCCACGAGACCGGGGCGAGCGACCCTGGCATGGGGCGGACCTGCAGCCCCTCGATGCGCGGGCCGGACTCGGTCAGCGTCACCAGAGCCGCGCGCAGATTGGTGCCGCCGGCGTCGATGACGATCACAGGCTCATCCGGGGCGAGCGCGCCGTCCCCGGTGAGATAGGTGGGGAGCATGAGGATGGAGGACGGCTCGCCGCGCAGCCCCCGTTCCATATGGTCGAGGAAGGCGGCGGTGCAGGCGGCCAGGTCGATCTGCGCCGGGTCCATGCCGTGGCGGGCCAGAAAATCGTCTGTGCGGGACATAGGAACACCTCCGGGTTTCCGGCATGCATGAGCTTTCTGCCGGCGTCTTGTTTGCTGTCATTCTACTCTCATTTCCCTGCCTGCGCAAGAGCGGCCGGGACGCGCGGGGAGGCTTCCTCTTTTTTGCCGGCGGCTTACTGTCCCACGATGTCGAGGAGCATCATCTCCAGCCCTTTCCGCATGGCATAGGCCAGCGTGTACATGGTCCCCCCCGCCGTTCCGCCATAGACCGCGATGATCATGGCCGAGCGGTCGACCATGTAGCGGTCGCGCCGCTGCATGCAGTATCTGTCATAATGATGCTGCACCATGGTCTCATAGTTGCACTGTTCGATCAGGGAAAACTGACGGCGGCGGTCCCGCTCCCTCCAGCGGGCCGTCTGTTCCTCGCAGGGCAGCGCCGCCTCCACCGTGATATCGGGGCGCCGCTCCCGCACCTTGAGCACCGCCTCGCAGAAATACAGGTCCGACCCCAGCGCCATGCCGCAGATGAAGTGCCGCATCCCCCTGGCATATGCGGTCTCCACCGCTTCTCTCAGTCGTTTT
Source organism: uncultured Oscillospiraceae bacterium (assembly GCA_964627025.1). Lineage (GTDB taxonomy): Bacteria > Bacillota > Clostridia > Oscillospirales > Oscillospiraceae > JAEWRY01. The sequence continues at coordinate 7,125 of CAZVHV010000081.1, forward strand.
TTCAGCGCCACGCAGCGGGGATCGCTTTCATTTTCTCCCCAGGGCAGCTTGGCGGGCCGGTGCCCTGTGAAGCAGCAGGTGTCTTCTCTTTTCACGTTCTACCTCCCAATTTAAGGAAGCTCCCGTTAATATTGTAATATATCCATTTTCATTCGTCAACGATTTTATCGAACATTTGTTTTAAAAATTAAGACTTGCTTTTTTGACAGCATTTGCTATAATGAGCGGGAACAACTGAATCCAATGTCTTCAGGGCGGGGTGGAACTCCCCACCGGCGGTACAGTCCGCAGGCAAGGCTGAGCGTTTCAGCCGGGCAGATCCGGTGCGATTCCGGGACCGACAGTGAGACGGCCTGCGCTTTGCCCCCCAGG
>CAZVHV010000082.1:0-7486 GCA_964627025.1 uncultured Oscillospiraceae bacterium
GTAGAGAAGTATGCTCCTACCACCATTCTTGTCGGCGCAACCAACACCGGCCGTGACATGGCCCCCCGTCTGGCCTGCCGCCTGAAGACCGGCCTTACCGCCGACTGCACCGGCCTGGACATCGACGAGGAAAGCGGCAATGTCGCTTGGACCCGTCCTGCTTTTGGCGGCAACCTGATGGCTACCATCCTTTGCCCCAACAACCGTCCTCAGATCGGCACCGTCCGCCCCGGCGTGTTCAAGAAGGGTGAACCCGATGCTTCCCGCACCGCCGAGGTCATCAAGGAAGACATCCATGTCGCTGCCGAGCGCATCCGCACCACTCTGCTGGAAGTGATCAACGAAGAAGGCGGCGAGAAGGTCGATCTGGAAGGCGCTGAGATCATTGTCTCCGGCGGCCGCGGTGTTGGCGGACCCGAGGGCTTTGACGCCCTCCGTGAGCTGGCTTCCGTGCTCGGCGCTACGGTTGGTGCTTCCCGCGCCGCTGTTGACGCCGGCTGGATCGGTCATGCCCATCAGGTTGGTCAGACCGGCAAGACCGTTGGCCCCAAGCTGTATATCGCCTGCGGTATTTCCGGCGCCATTCAGCACCTGGCCGGTATGAGCGGTTCCGACATGGTCGTGGCCATCAACAAGGATGCCGACGCTCCTATCTTCGGCGTGGCTGATTACGCTGTTGTCGGCAACCTGCATGAGATTATCCCTGCTCTCACCGCTCAGATTAAGAAAGCAAGAGCATAAGCCTTACCGATTTTCATGATTTGAACAGGGAAGGGTGTCGTTATGAATTTCAAGCTGACCGCTGAGGAGCAGGATATCCTGGACATGCTTCATGACTTTTGTCTGAAGGAAGTCAGGCCTCTTGCAGCCGAGATTGACGAACAGGAACGCTTTCCCAAGGAAACCCTTGCAAAACTGGTCGAAATGGGTATGATGGGAATCGCAATGCCTGAGGAATTCGGCGGAGCGGGTTTGGGTTATCTCACCTACATTCTTGCCTGTGAAGAATTTGCAAAACATTGCGCCACAACCAGTGTGATGTTCTCTGCGCACGGCTCCCTGTGCTGCTGGCCCATTTCGGAGTACGGCACCGAGGAGCAGAAGCAGAAGTACCTGATGCCCCTGGCCACGGGCGGCATGCTGGGCGCCTTCGGTCTTACCGAGCCTGGCGCCGGCACGGATGCCGCCATGCAGAAGTCCTTTGCCGAGGACAAGGGCAGCTATTATCTGTTGAACGGCAGCAAGATCTTCATCACCAATGCCGGCTATGCCGACGTTTATGTGGTCTTTGCGATGACCCAGAAGGATGTTGGTACGAAAGGCATCTCCGCTTTTATTTTGGAAAAGGACATGCCTGGATTTCGGATCGGAACCAAAGAGAAAAAGATGGGGATCCGTGGTTCTGCCACCTGTGAGCTGATCTTTGAGGACGTTAAAGTTCCTAAGGAAAATCTCCTGGGTAAGGAAGGCATGGGCTTCAAGATCGCGATGACCACGCTGGATGGCGGCCGTATCGGCATCGCCGCACAGGCGCTGGGCATTGCGCAGGGCGCCATTGATGAATGTGTTCGGTATACCACGGAGCGCATGCAGTTTGGAAAGCGCCTCAGCCAGTTTCAGAACACGCAGTTCCAGCTGGCCGAGATGCAGACCAAGGTAGATGCTGCTCGTCTGCTTGTCTACCGTGCCGCCCAGGCAAAGCAGGACCATGAGCCGTACAGCCATATGGCTGCCATGGCAAAGCTGTTTGCCGCAGAGACCGCAAGCGATGTGACGCGCCGCGCCGTTCAGTTGGTGGGTGGCTATGGCTACTCCCGTGATTATCCCTTCGAGCGCATGATGCGTGACGCCAAGATCACCGAGATCTATGAGGGAACGTCCGAAGTGCAGCGTATGGTTATCTCCAGTTGGATGGGCGTAAAGTAAGAGTAAAACTCATAAAACAAGACCCGGCAGAATTTTCTGCCGGGTCTTGTTTTGTCCTGGATAAGTTCATATCGCGCTGAAATTATATGGCGCTCCATTTCCAGTCCCGGATTTCGGGCATGTCCTGCCCATATTTCGTGATATATTGCTTGTGTTCGACCAGTTTGTCATGCATCAGCTGAATGAGGAATGCGCCGCGGTTGCCAAGCTGCGGCAGGCGTTTGACGACGTCCTGCACCAGATGAAAACGGTCGATATCATTCAATACCCGCATATCAAAGGGCGTAGTAATGGTGCCTTCCTCTTTATAGCCGCGCACATGAAGATTTTTATTGTGGCGCCGGTAGGTGAGCTCGTGCACCAGCGTCGGATAGCCGTGGAAAGCAAAAATAATGGGCTTATCTGGCGTAAAGAGGGCGTCATAATCTTCATCGGTAAGGCCGTGCGGGTGTTCGGTATGCGGCTGCAGCTTCATGAGATCCACCACGTTGATGACACGAAGTTTGAGTTCCGGCAGATACTCGCGCAGAATGGTCACCGCCGCAAGTGTTTCCAGTGTGGGGGTGTCGCCGCAGCACGCCAGAACGGCGTCCGGCTCCTGGCCCTGGTCATTGGAAGCCCACTGCCAGATGCCGATCCCCTGCGTGCAGTGTTTGATGGCCTGATCCATCGTCAGCCACTGGGGCCGCGGATGCTTGGAGGTGACCATGACATTTACATAGTTGCGGCTGCGGATGCAGTGGTTAAAGGTTGAGAGAAGGCAGTTGGCATCGGGCGGGAGGTAAAGGCGCACGACATCCGCCTTTTTATTGGCGACATGGTCGAGGAAGCCGGGATCCTGATGCGTGAATCCGTTATGATCCTGCTGCCACACATTCGAGGAGAGGATATAGTTGAGCGAGGCGATCTTCTGCCGCCAGGGAAGCTGGTTGCATACCTTCAGCCATTTCGCGTGCTGGGCAAACATGGAATCCACAATGCGGATGAAGGCCTCATAGCTGTTGAAGAATCCGTGCCGTCCCGTAAGCAGGTATCCCTCCAGCCAGCCCTGGCACATATGCTCGGAGAGCATGGAGTCCATAATGCGGCCGTCGGCGGCAAGAAATTCATCTTGCTCCTCAAGTTTTGCGTTCCAGCGGCGGTTAGTTACCTGAAATACAGCGCCAAGCCGGTTGGACATGGTTTCATCCGGACCAAAAACACGGAAATTGCGCGATTCCAGATTCAGTTTTAAGATGTCCCGCACAAAATCGCCCAGAACAGACATGTCCTGCGCGTCGATGCTTCCCGGAGCCGAAACATCAACTTTATAATTGCGGAAATCGGGCAGGCGCAGATCGCGCAGCAGCAGTCCGCCGTTGGCATGAGGATTGGCGCCCATGCGCCGGGTGCCCACAGGCGCCAGCTCTTTCAGTTCCGGCATCAGGCTTCCGTGTGTATCGAAAAGCTCTTCCGGGCGATAGCTCCGGAGCCAATCCTCCAGCTGCTTTACATGTTCCGGATGAGTGTTGTCGATGGACAGAGGAACCTGATGCGAACGGAAGGTGCCCTCGTTCGGCAGTCCGTCCACCTCTTTCGGACCCGTCCAGCCCTTGGGAGAACGAAAAACGATCATGGGCCAGCGGGGGCGGGAGGAGTCGCCGGAGGCGCGGGCGTTTGTCTGAATCCGCTTGATCTCACGCACCGCCCAGTCCAACGTAGCGGCCATCATCTGGTGCATGACGGCCGGCTCGTCGCCCTCCACAAAGCGCGGCTCCCAGCCGCAGCCACGGAAGAACTGCTCCAGCTCTTCATGCGTGATGCGGGCAAACAGGGTGGGGTTGGCAATTTTGTAGCCGTTGAGGTGGAGGATGGGCAGCACGGCTCCGTCGGTGATGGGATTAAGGAAGTTGTTGGAATGCCATGAGGTGGCAAGCGGGCCCGTTTCGGCTTCACCGTCGCCCACCACGCAGGCAGCAATCAGATCTGGATTGTCCATCACCGCGCCGAAGGCGTGCGCAATGGAGTAGCCAAGCTCGCCGCCCTCGTTTATGGAGCCGGGCGTCTCCGGTGCTACATGGCTTGGGATACCGCCCGGAAAAGAAAACTGTTTGAAGAGCTTCCTCATTCCATCCTCATCCTGGCTGATATTCGGATAAACCTCGCTGTAGGAGCCGTCCAGCCAGTCCTGCGCTACCATGCCGTTACCGCCATGGCCCGGGCCGGAGACATAAATCATATTCAAATCATCTTTTTTGATGATCCGATTCAGATGCGTATAGATGAAGTTTTGCCCCGGAACCGTTCCCCAGTGCCCCACGATGGTTCGCTTGAGGTGCTCGGTTTTCAGCGGCTCTTTCAAGAGCGGATTGTCCAAAAGATAGAGCTGCCCGGCGGAAAGGTAGTTGGCTGCGCGCCAGTAAGCGTCCATTTTCTGCAGATCGTCCGGAGAGAGTACCGTTCTTCTGGAAACTCTGGCGGGCGCCTTAACGACTGACATAGCCTCTGGTTTCTTCTTCTCTGTCAATTTAAGTTCCTCCTTATGATTCTTCTGAATCGTTCAGTTCCATGATCTTTGTATGATAAATCTGTCGATAGAAGAGGATGGAAATCGCAGTACCCACTGCATCCGCAATGGGGATAGACCACCATACCAGGGCGGGATCTATCCGCGCCAGGACCCAGGCTGCGGGGAGAACCACAAGGAACTGTCTGGTCAGGGATACCAGCAGACTGTTCATGGGAGAACCCACCGCCTGAAACGCCGCGGCAAGCACAATGCTGACCGAGGCAAGGGGAAAGGAAAGGGAGATCATGCGCAGGGCGGGGACCCCCAACACCAGCGTATCCTCCGAAGGTTTAAAAAAGGAAAGAAGGCCTGCGGGGAAAGCCTGCATCAAAAGCATGCCGGGCAGCATGCCCCCCAGCGCCAGCGTTAAGGCAAAGCCAATGGCTGAAACAATCCGTTTCCGGCTTTTTGCCCCGTAGTTGAAGCCGACTACGGGTATCATACCGTTGCTTAAACCATAGATCGGCATAAAGAAAAAGGTCTGGAGCCTAAAATAGCAGCTCAGTACCACGATCAAACTGTCGGAGTAAAAACTGAGGATCTTATTCATCCCGACCGTCATCACAGTGACGACCGACTGTGCGACGATGGCAGGCAGACCGATGCGGTAAATATCCGCGACGATGCGCCAGGAGGGACGAAAGCCGCGAAGTTTTAGGTCCAGCTCCTGGACTCGAGTGACAAGTCCGATCCCCACGCATGTGCCGACCAGCTGCCCGCCGACCGTTGCCATGGCGGCGCCGGCGACGCCAAGCTTTGGGAATCCGAAAAGACCAAAAATCAGGATGGGATCGAAGATCAGATTGAGGATGGCGCCCACGCCCTGCACCAGCATATGTCCGATGGGACGGCCGCTGGCCTGAAGGACCCGCTCGGTGGCAAACTGCATACACATGCCGATCGAGCAGCAGCACACGATGGAAAGATACTGCGCTCCGTAGGCGAGTACCACGGGGTTATCGGTAAAAAAAGAAAAGAAAAAACGGGGAGCCAAAAGCCCAAAAATCAAAAACAGCATCCAGCAGCACAGATAAACAAAAAATCCGTTCAGCGCAACGCTGCCGGCTTCCTCATAGCGCTTTTCGCCGAGTCGGCGGGAGAGGATGGCATTGATGCCAACACCGGTTCCAACGCATATGGCCACCATAAAGGTCTGCACCGGGAAGGAGAGGGAAAGCGCGAGAAACGCATCCTCGCTGAGCCAGGACACGAAGATGGAATCTACCAGGTTATACAGCGCCTGTATGAACATGGAAAGCATGATCGGCCATGACATATGGATGAGGAGCTGTTTTACCGGCATGACGCCAAGCTTGTGTTCAGTCTGAAGCAAGGTTCTCCAGCCTCCTTACATACCGCAGGTCGACGCAGACGGCATCATGGGGGAAAGGAATATTTTCATGCGTCCCGTTCCAGGCAAAGCCATGTCGTGCATAAAAACGCCGCGCGCCCATGTTCTCCCGGAGCACCAGAACATAGCATTGCGAAAAACCATCCGCTTTCAGACGCATGAGAACCTGCCGCATCAGGAGTCCGCCATAGCCTTTTCCGGTTTCTCCAGGGAGCGTGTAGAAGGAAAGAACCTCGCCCCAGCCTTTATAGCTGACCGGGGGCAGCTGTCCATCCAAATGGCTGCATTCAACACGCGCGGGGCCGTAATTGGCGCAAGCAACTGGAAGGTCATCTCTGTAAAGTAAAATACCATTACATCGTTCCGCCTGATGGTCTTGCTGGAAAAGAGGGGTCCAGTGATCATCGGTGATCACTTCCGCCAGATAATCGGCCGGAACTGCATCGACGTAAGTGGTCCGCCAGCCCAATGCATGAATCAAACTCATGGCTGAAAAGTGTTCCAGCGTTACCGCATCAACAAAGCGAAGTATGCTCATAATGCGGCGGAGGTATGTTCCTCTGTTTTGTGGTGCTTTGCTTCCTCTGCCGCCAGACCGCGCGCGTTGGCCAGCATCAGCTTGATGCGGTTTTCCTGATTGATCTTCGTCGCGCCGGGATCATAGTCGATGGCCACGATATTAGACCAGGGATAATCGTCCTTTAGTCTGCGGATCATACCCTTGCCCACGATATGGTTGGGAAGGCAGCCAAACGGCTGGGTACATACGATGTTGTTGGTGCCGGAATGGATAAGCTCCAGCATCTCGGCAGTCAGAAGCCACCCTTCGCCCATCTTGTTGCCTTCCCCGAGATAACCTTTCACCGGGGAACGCAGATACTCGAACGGCTCCGGCGCACGAAAGCGTCCATGCTTCCTGATGGCATCGATCATGGCGTGCTGGCATTTTTCTACATAGCTCTTGAAGATACGTGCGATTTTTTGCTTGATCCATTTGCCGCCGTAAAGGTCGACATCCACATCACGGTTATAGATTTTGAAGATGATGAAGTCGGTGAGACCTGGAACGACCGGTTCCGCTCCCTCCGCCAACAGGAAGGACTCCAAATTATTGTTCCCCAAAGGAGAATATTTGATGTAAATTTCACCCACTACGCCGACGCGGATTTTAGGGGGACCGGCGACGGGGATGGTGTCGAAATCTGCTATGATTTTGTTAAAATTCGCTTTCATGCTGCCGAAGGATAAGCCTTTCCCCTCCTTCATGGCATCCAGAAGGCGGGTTTCCCACTGGGCAACCATATCATCGGTGGAGCCGGGATTCACCTCATAGGGCCGCACCTGGTTGGCAAGGAGCACGATCAGGTCGCCATAGACCATGGCAAAAACGGCTTTTCGGATAAAGGAGAGGGAGAGCTTGAAACCGGGATTTTTTTCAAGGCCGGAAAGGTTGACCGAAACGACAGGGATAAAGGCAAGATCGGCCTTTTCCAGCGCTTTGCGCAGAAGGTGGATATAGTTGGAGGCGCGGCAGCCGCCGCCGGTCTGCGTAATAAGCAGGCCTACTTTATGAGGGTCGTACCCCCCGTGCTTTATCGCGTCGATCAGCTGACCGATGACCAGCAGAGCGGGGTAGCAGGTGTCGTTATGGACATACTTGA
>CAZVHV010000083.1:0-7438 GCA_964627025.1 uncultured Oscillospiraceae bacterium
TGCGGCGTCCACGCAGGCAGTGCCCCCCTGGATCTTGATGCCATGGGGGTGGATGAGACGGTGCTGTCCACCCGTCTTCCCGAGCTCGGCTGCACCGTCGGCGAGGAGCTGCGAAAGCCCATCCGCATCTACAGCAATACATTGTCGCGTCTGTGCCAAATGGGCCTGCAGCCGAAAGCTGCGATCTATCTCTCCGATGGCCTGGGCAAGAGCGTACCGACCATAATGCCTCCCGGGCTGACCGCGCGCATCGAGACCACCTCCTTCCCCGTGCCGCCCATTTTCGACCTGATCGCGCAGTATGCCAACCTCTCCCAGCAGGAAATGTTCAGCCGCTTCAATATGGGAATCGGCATGGTCCTTTTCATTTCCCGCCAGGAGGTTGGCCCCATTAAAAATGCCCTGTGCTGCTGCGGCGAACGGGCTTATATCATCGGCTCAGTCGTAAAAGGCAGTGCCGGCATTCAGCTGATCTAAAAAACCCCGGGTCTTTCGACCCGGGGTTTCTTTATGATCGGCAAGTCCGCGCTTCTTATTCTCCCTCGACCGGGATGGGCTCCGGGGCCTTGCGGGGCGTCTCCGCGGCACAGGCGTTCAGAAGCGCTTCCCATGCCTCGTCGTGCACGGCAAAGCCGTCCATGATGCCGCCCAGCAGCTTCTGGATCCGTTCCAGCTCGCCGGAAGCATGGGAGACCGTAGCGTCCACATCGGTGCGCAACCGGTCGTAGCCGGCCTGCACCTTACGCAGCCACTCCTCCGCCCGGACGCGGGAAGCCTTGGCCTGTGCCTCGCCCTCATCCAGAATAGCCTGGGCGCGCAGGTGGGCTTCCAGTTCGATGGTTGCCGCACGGTCCTTGATATGTACGTACGCCTCGGCGTCCGGCCCCATCGTTTTTACCTGTTCCCGCAGAAGGGCCAGCTCGCGCTCCGCATTGGCAAGCGCCGCCGACTTTTCCGCAAGCTGGCTCTGCGCCGCAGAGAGCTCGATGGACAGACGCTCTTTCTCCTTCACGCTCTGCGCTTCCCGCGCCTGCGCCTCGGACAGGGCGGCCGCCTGCTCCGCCCGCGCCTCTGCTCCCCGCTTCAACTCCTGTTGCAGCAGTTCCATCTGCCGTCCATGCTCAGAGATGGCGGCCTCCACATAGGTCAGCACATCCTGACGGTTAAATCCGCCGAAGGCAACGCCCCGGAATTGGTGTTCGGTCGCGCTCATGACGACACTCCTTTGTCAGATATTGTACGTTTACGGGAATCCGGAATAAATAGCGCCGCAGCCCCGCCGTCGGTATGAGACCCGGGAGCGGGGCTGCATACTATGAAATGCTCTGTATGATGCTGTATTATATCACATAACGTCGTATAGGACAATCTTTTCTGCAATGTGCGTAAAACCTGCCGTTTTAATTGACGGAGTATGACTACAATGATATAATATTACGATAATTTGTGGTCTGGAGAATCATTATGTGGTGTTCGGATAAATGGAAAGATTATGAACTGCTGGACTGCGGCGGCGGCGAAAAGCTGGAGCGCTGGGGCCGGTATATTTTGGTGCGGCCCGACCCTCAGGCCATCTGGAATACCCCGCGCCTCCATCCCGGCTGGAAGCGCCATGACGCGCGGTATGTCAGATCGGCCACCGGAGGCGGGAGCTGGGAAAAGAAGGAGCTTCCGGAGCGCTGGACCGTAGCCTACGGGAATCTCACCTTCAACATCAAGCCCATGAACTTCAAGCATACCGGCCTCTTCCCCGAGCAGGCGTCCAACTGGGATTTTGCGGCCGAGGCCATTCGATCGGCCAACCGCCCCATCTCGGTTTTAAACCTTTTTGCCTATACCGGCGGCGCCACCGTGGCCTGCGCGGCGGCGGGCGCCAGCGTATGCCATGTGGACGCGGCGAAGGGCATGGTCTCCTGGGCGAAGGAAAACGCCAGAAGTTCCGGCCTGGAGCACGCGCCCATCCGCTGGATCATTGACGACTGCGGTAAATTTGTGGAGCGCGAAATCCGGCGTGGTCACCGGTACGACGCCGTGATCATGGACCCCCCCTCATACGGACGCGGTCCCTCGGGGGAGATCTGGAAGCTGGAGGAAAGCCTTTGGCCCTTCGTGGAGCTGGCAACGCGCGTGCTGTCGGATCATCCGCTTTTCTTCCTCATCAACTCCTACACGACGGGACTCGCCCCCTCCGTGCTCACCTATCTTTTGGAAACTCTTGTCGCGCGGCGCCACGGCGGCCGCACCGAAAGCGGTGAATTGGGCCTCCCGGTCACCGAAAGCGGCCTTGTCCTCCCCTGCGGCGCGACCGGTCGATGGCTGGCCAACCGGAAATGACAGATAATCGAGGTTCTTTATGAGCGGCACCATTGTAAAAACAGAACAGCTTTCTTTTTCCTATACCAATGCCGAGGAGGCATCTCCCATCATTCTGGACGGCGTGAATCTGGAAATCGCGGAAGGCAGCTTCGTTGCGGTGCTGGGTCACAACGGTTCCGGCAAGTCCACTCTGGCCAAGCATATGAACGCCATTTTGCTCCCCACCGGCGGCAAGGTCTGGGTCGCCGGCATGGATACCGCCGTTGACGCCAATCTTCTGCAGGTGCGGAGCACGGTCGGCATGGTCTTTCAGAATCCGGACAACCAGATCGTGGCCAACGTGGTGGAGGAGGATGTCGCCTTTGCGCCGGAGAATCTGGGCGTTCCGCCCGAGGAGATCCGCCGGCGTGTGGATGAGGCTTTGAAGCTGGTCGGGATGTACGCCTATCGCGAGCACGCCCCCCACCTTCTCTCGGGCGGCCAGAAGCAGCGCGTCGCGATCGCAGGTGTGATCGCCATGCGTCCGCGCTGTATCGTACTGGACGAGCCCACCGCCATGCTCGACCCGACCGGCCGGGACGAGGTGCTGCGCACCATCCGGCTTCTCAACCGGGAGCATGGGGTCACCGTCGTCCTGATCACACATCACATGGATGAAGCCGCGCAGGCAGACCGTCTGGTCGTTATGGCAAAGGGCAATATCATTGCCGACGGTCCGCCCAGGGAGGTCTTTCAGGATGTGGAGGGTCTGCGCGCGGTCAGCCTGACGGTCCCGGAAACGGTGGAGCTTTTATACGAACTGCGGCAGGAGGGGCTTGACGTGCCGCTCAGTGCCATTTCCGACGAGGAATGTGCCGAGGCGCTTCGGGCGCTGCTGCAGTAAAAAGGATTGACAAAGATTTGGAAGCCATCATACAGACAGAAAAACTGACCCACACATACAGCATCGGCACGCCTTTCGAGCGGGTCGCGCTGGATGCTGTGGATTTCACCGCCTATCGGGGAGAGTATCTGGGCATCATCGGCCACACCGGCTCGGGAAAATCCACGCTGATCCAGCATCTGAACGGCCTTCTCAAGCCTACCTCTGGCCGGGTGCTGTTCGAAGGCGGGGACATCTGGTCCAGCAAAGAGCGCACCCGGGCGATCCGTTTTCAGGTTGGACTGGTGTTTCAGTACCCGGAGTATCAGCTTTTTGAGGAGACGGTCTACCGCGACATCGCCTTCGGCCCCAAAAATATGGGACTGGGCGAAAGGGAGATCGACCGCCGCGTCCGCGAGGCGGCGGAGTTTGTCGGGCTGCGGACGGAGACGCTGGATAAATCCCCGTTTGAGCTTTCGGGCGGCCAGAAGCGCCGGGTTGCCATCGCCGGCGTCATCGCCATGGAGCCGAAGGTACTGGTGCTGGATGAGCCGACCGCCGGTCTTGACCCCGTGGGAGTAAGCAATATTCTTGCCAATATCCATGATTACCATGTCGCCAACAACGCCACCATCATCCTGGTGAGCCACTCCATGGAGGAAGTGGCGAAATCGGTAGACCGGCTCGTCGTCGTGAACGATGCCAGGCTCCCGCTGGAGGGCACGCCGGACGAGGTCTTCTCCCATGCCGCGGAGCTGAAGCGCATGGGGCTGTCCGTCCCGCAGATCACCCGGGTCTTTCACCGCTTACGGGAAATGGGCGTGGAGATCGACCCGTCTGTCTACACCACCGAACAGGCCAAAGCCGCCATTCTGGCGGCGCTGGCACGGAAGGGGGCGCTGTAATGGCCCTGAAGGATATCACGCTCGGTCAGTATTTCCCCGGCAACACCGTGGTCCACCGGCTGGATCCCCGGGCAAAACTCATCTTTGTTGTCCTCTTTATCGCGGCCCTGTTTCTCGCCAACTTTCTCGTGACCTACGGTATTTTGCTTTTTGTACTTTTCCTGTGCGTCCTGCTGTCCAAGGTCAAGTTTTCGGTGATCCTCAAGGGGATGAAGCCCGTGCTGATCGTCATCCTTATTACGGCGGTCCTGAATATTTTCTATACCCCCGGTGTTCCCATCGCGCAGTTCTGGATCTTCCGAGTCTCGATGGAGGGCATCCTGGCGGCCTTTTTCATGGTCCTGCGCATCACCATGCTCATCACCTGCACGTTTCTGCTCACCTATACCACCTCTCCCATTCTTCTTACCGACGGGATGGAAAAGCTGATGAATCCGCTGAAAGCGATAAAAGTACCTGTTCACGAGTTGTCCATGATGATGAGCATCGCTCTGCGCTTTATCCCCACCCTCATTGAAGAGACCGATAAGATCATGAGCGCCCAGCGGGCCCGCGGCGCCGACTTCGACACCGGAAATCTGATGCAGAAGGCCAGAGCTCTGGTGCCGCTGCTGGTTCCCCTCTTTATCTCGGCTTTTCGCCGGGCGGATGAGCTGGCCATTGCCATGGAATGCCGCTGCTACCACGGCGGAGAGGGCCGCACCCGCCTGCGTCAGCTGAAATATCGCGGGATCGACGTGGCGGTGATTTCCATCGGTATCGTTCTCTGCACGGGCACAACCGTGCTGGCCCATTTCGGCTTATGAGAAATATTGCGCTGAAGCTTATGTACGTCGGTACCGCTTACCACGGATGGCAGGTGCAGAAGTCTGAAGTCACGGTCGCCGAAACGCTTGAAAAAGCGCTGGCTACCGTGGTCTGCCACCCGGTGAAGCTTACCGGCGCGGGACGCACCGACGCGGGGGTGCACGCCGAGGTCTACATCGCCAATTTCCGCACCTCCTCCCGCATCCCCTGCGACCGTCTTCCTCTGGCGGTGAACACCCGGCTGCCGGAAGATATCGTCGTCACAAAAGCCACGGAGGTAAGCGACTCTTTCAACGCCATCGGCTCGTGTGTGAAAAAGGAATACACCTACCGTATCTATAATTCCCGTATCCGCAACGCGTTCTACGTCGATCGCGTCTGGTTTTATCCCAAATATCTGGATGAGAAGATCATGTCCGAGGCGGCGGGCCATTTTGTGGGCACCCATGATTTTGCCGCCGTGCGTTCCGTGGGCACCGAGACGAAAACCACCGTGCGCACCGTGCACTACTTCGACGTTTCCCGGACCGGCGATTTGATAGAATGCAGAGTGTGCGCCGACGGCTTTCTCTACAACATGGCCCGCGCCATGGTCGGAACGGTGGTATACGCGGCTGAGGGAAAATTTTCTCCCGGCGACATCCCTGCGATCCTCGCAGGCAGAAACCGGACGGAAGCCGGCCCCACCGTGCCTGCCGGCGGACTGTATATGACAAATTTATGGTATGATGAGGAAGTTTTGTAACGGCAATGAAAAACACGACCGAAAAAAAACCGAATCTCCTCAGGCGGGCGCTGGCCTTTCTTGTTACGCTGGTCCTGGTACTGGCCGCGGTAGCCGCCGTGGCTTACCGTGATAAAATCAATTTCGACGCTTTGAAGCGCTGGTACACCTATCATTCGATTGCCAAAAACGACAGCGGGCAGGCGGAGTCCTTCTCCTTTGAAGGACGTTCCGACGATCTTTTCAGCGACCTGGACGGCGACCTGCTGGTATGCTCGAACTCCGCGGTGCGGATCTATTCGACCGGCGGAGCGGCTTATCTGAATGATTCCGTGGAGCTGGATCAGCCTGCGCTCGCCTCCGGCGGCGGGCTGGCCGTCGCTTATGACGCCGGCGGCCGGGAACTGCGCGTCTTCTCCAAACGCAGCGAGGCTTTTTCCCTGACCCTGGAGGAGGGAAAATCCCTGCTTTCCGCCACGCTGAGCGACGGCGGCTGGCTGACGACCACCTTAAAAGAGAGCGGATACAAGGGCGTGATCACGGTCTATAACCCTTCCTACGAGGCGGTCATGTCCCTGCGCCTGTCCAGCCGCTTCCTGATGGACGGCATGGTGACGGGCAATGGCCGCTCCCTTGCCGCACTTTCCGTCGGGCAGACCGACGGCGCCTTCGAGAGCTCCTTGCTCTTTTACCATGTGGACCAGGGAGATGAGCCATACGCCACCGTTTCTCTGGGCAATGACGTCATCCTTTCCCTCGACTCCGACAATGCCGGGCTGTGGGCCCTTGGGGAAAGCGGTTTATCCGTATTTTCCGTAGACGGGGCCTCGCTGGGGCAATACGGCTATGACGGCCGCTACTTGAAAAACGCCTCTCTCAAGGGAGACGGCTTTGCCGCTCTTCTGCTGGGCAAGTACCGCTCTGGAAACACGGCGCAGCTGGTCACGGTCGGCAGCAACGGGCGCGAGCTCGGCTCGCTCCCCATTTCCGAGCAGGTGCTTTCGTTCTCCGCCAGCGGAAAATATCTGGCAGTACTTACGACCGACCGTCTGGACATTTATACCAAAGACCTTACGCTCTACCATACGCTGGAGGGTACCCAGGGTGCGCGTAGTGTCCTGCAGCGCAGCGACGGCAGTACAATTTTGATTTCCGACGAAACGGCAAGGCTCTATATTCCCGGCTGAGCCGCAATCCTGGACAGCATGGAGGGTCCCCTATGATCTACATTTTTTATGATATCATCCTCATCAGTATCCTGTTGTTTTTCGCCGTGCGCGGGCGAAAGCGCGGACTGCTGCTGTCGCTCTGTTCCCTGTTGGCCGTGCTTGTCGCCTTCTGGGGCGCCGCTGTGGTTTCCAACTTTCTCACCCCGAAAGTGGTGGATCTGCTGACGCCCAGGGTCGCTTCGGTCATTGAGCAGCGGTTGTTCGACATGGGCGTGGTCCATGACGACGACGTTTCCGCCGCCGGTGCTTACGCCGCCGCGAACGGTAAAACTGCTTCCAGTGACAGTGCCGTCCCCGGGTCGGCCCTGCCCGACTCCGCTATGAATACCATCAGGGTGGCGGTCACCAAACTCGGTCTGCCAAACGAAATGCTCACCTCGGTTGAAAACGGCCTCAAGTCCCTGCCCGATATCCGCGATTTTCCTTCCGCCCTCAGTACCGCCATCGCTCATACGGCGATGGAAACGATCGTCCACCTCTCTCTCTTCTCCCTTTTCTTTGTCCTGATCCTCCTGCTGTGGAACATCTTCGCGCACGCGCTGAATTTGATTACCCATCTGCCGGTGCTCCATTTCCTCAACGGGACCGGAGGTTT
>CAZVHV010000084.1:0-5685 GCA_964627025.1 uncultured Oscillospiraceae bacterium
ACCCGCGATTCATCACCGCGTTCCCGCCCGCGAAGCCGAACAACGCCTGATCGTCCGCCCCGCCTGCGGCGATACTGAGTCCGCCGACGGTATGTGAGCCGCCCTCGAAGTCGCCGTTGAAGATATGGCTCGCGCTGCCGATCGGCGTCCACTCGCCGGTCAGCGTGATATCATTTGCCAGCGTAATGGTTTTCCCGGTAAAATCCACCGCCGGGACGGCAGCCCCTTCGCTGACCGCCGTGCCGTTGACCAGCGCGGCAAGCCCGGCCAGCTCGGTCTCGTCGGATATGGTATAGGAATCCGCGTCCGGCTCATACCACTCGATCCCGGCGGTGTCTCCGGGCTCCAGAACACTCAGGGCGAAAATCATTGTCCTGTCGTCCAGAGGCTCCGCCGGCGGAGCCTTCCCGGTATCCGTACCCGTGTCTCCGGAGATCGCCGGAACAGTGCCGGCTCCCTCCGTCCCGCCAAGCGCGCAGGCCACCGGCGCCAGCTGGCAGAAAACCATCAAAACGCTGAGCATAACGGACAGAATATCGGCCGCCCGAAGCCGAAAAGCCTTTTTGTGTCTCTTTCTCATATTAAACGCTCCCTTTCTTTCCGGAGTGTTAACCCCTTCCCCCAATGAAATTCGATTCCTGCGCCATCCCCCCGGGTGGCTTTGCGGCGGAATCGAACCGTCCTCAAAATCCCGGCCTGCTACGGCATCACGATATACATTTTCCCTGTTTTTTCATCCTGATAGACCACGCCCCTTTCCGCAAAGTCACTGTTCGACATACCGTTCTGCACCTGGTCGTCAAGCGCGTTGGTCTCGACCATATTTTCCTTCGGCAGGATCACGACCTTATGATTCAGGTCCACGTTCCAGTTCAGGATCAGGGCCAGCATGAGCCCGCAGGCAAACACCAGCATGATATCCGCGAGGTTTGTGATCCCATCGAGCGGATTTACCTCCTGCCCGCTCCGACGCATGCGGCGGGCCGCTCCCAGTCCTGCGCTTCTGAGCATTGTGACACCTCCTCCAGCACACATTCCATAATGGACTCCATCGTAACCATGTAATCGTTGTACCACCGCTTTCGTATCATGGAGATCACGCTGCAGACCGCCGCCGAAATCAGTCCTGCGATGGTCGTGTCGAACGCGATGCCCATGGACTGCGCGAGGGTCGCGGTATCGCCGCTGCCCAGCGCGATAATGCCGGGGCCCAGCGGGATCAGCGTGCCCAGCAGGCCGAACATCGGCCCCACCTTCGCGCCGATATCCACGGCCAGCGTATGCCGCGCGTAATCGTCCTCCTCGGTTGCCAGCAGGCGTTGCGCCAGCGCCGTCAGCGAGGCTTTCGGCAGATCCCCGGCCTCCACCAGCCGCAGGATCACCCGTTTAAAGCGGCTGAGAAGATAGCTGTTTTGGATCACGGACGCTATTTCGTCTGCGCCCCCCTCGTGGATCCGCTCCAGCAAAGCCGGGACGTCTCCCCGCATCTTTCTGCGCTCCGTAAAAAGCTCCACAAGGAGATCCCCGGTCTGCCAGACCGCGACCAGCAGCAGGACGCACAGGATGGTCATGCACGGGATCAGGACCGCCTGTCCCACCACATGCAGCACATCGCTCAATGAAAATTCCAATTCTTACCCCTCCATTTCCGATTTGCGTGTTTCCCCGTATATCAATTCCGGTTCCCGCTTCCGGTAACCCATATATTTCGTCCCGCTGCCGCCGAGCACCGCGCACGCGGACATCAGCGCGGCGCATGTTGCGGCAGGGGTTTTTCTCTGATCGGACGGCGCCTCCTCCTGGCCGTTCACCTCATAAACATGCAGCTTCGGCAGGGAGACCGCGGTGTTTTCGCTTGACGCGGCCTGATACGCCGCGCCGCCCGGGTCCTTCGAGCCCGATTCCGTTCCGTCGCTCGTCCCCGGCGAACGGGGCGCCGCGCCCTTCTGCGCGGAGGGCTGGAGCCCGGCCTGCCCGCTGCCGGCCTGCTTCGGCGGCTCCCCCGACAGCATCACCTCGATGGTGTGGATCCAGGGCACGGTCTGGGCGGCGGTCTGCGTTCGGGCCGACATTTGCCCCAGCACCAGGCAAAACCGCCGTTTGCCGTCCATCCGGTAGAAATCGGGCGCCGTCGCCCCCTCTGCCCGGTCATCGCGGAACGCAAGCAGCGCGTCCACCCGTTCCGCGCCCACCGCCGCGCCCGGCAGGGGGCTTCCCGCCGCGCCGTCCCATCGCTGGGGCAGCCTGGGATAGAAATAGCGCGGTACGTCAAAGAGCTCCGACTTACTCAGGCGGACCTCCTCCCCCGCGCCGCCGGTATAAAAATTGAGGTAGGCCGCCTGCTCTGTGTCGATGCCCGCAGCAGCCAGAATATCCGACAGCCGCACGCCCATCGCGGTGTCGACGACGATGTCGGAGCCTTCCCGCAGGGTGTAGGCCTGCGTCACTATCGGAAGCTGCTTGAGCGCGTCGACCGTAAAGACCTTCCGCTCCTCAAAGCCGTATCCGGCATAGCCCGCTTTGACGGTCAGCGTCGACGGGATCTCCCCGGTCTGCGCGCCCGATACCGCATTGTCGTCATACGTGTCCTTTGAGACGACCACCCCCTCCTCCGCGGGATCCGGCGCCTGTTCGCCGCCGTCGGTCCCGAAGGCGCTGTTCTTTGTCAGCGAAATCTCCAGCTTTTCAAGATTGCTTCCGTACAGCGTGCTGCAAACATCGTCCGGATTCAGCTGCCCGTAGCAAATGCGCATCCCCTTTTCGGTACCCACGCGCGACCAGTCCTCCCCGTCCGCCGCCGCGCCTTCCCGGGACGCAAGCGCCAGCATGGCGCTGACCGGTTCCGGTTCCGGTACGGCGGGCGGCGTTTCCTCCGCCTCGTCCGGCGGGTCGGTTTGGGGCAGGTAATCCGGGTAAGAATAGCGCGCGGTGCCGAGCAGGAATTTCCCGGTGAAGCCGCGGTTCCAGCCGTCGGCGGAATACACGCGCAGGTTCTGCACGTCCGCCTGCTTCACCCCCAGGCTTTCCAGCAGGTCGGAGAGCAAAATCCCCTCCGCCAGAATGAGCTGCGGCGTGCCGTCGTCATCCATGGAGGTGTAGGCCTGCCGGGTCTGCGGCAGCGCCATAAGCTCCTCCACGGTATACTGCTTTTCAAAAAGCGCCGTCTCGCCCTTCACAATGGAAATCGTCAGCGTTTGGGGCGCGTCCGCGGGTTTTTCCGCCGCTGCGCTCCGCGCGCCCGCGGCCGGGGAGCAAAACAGGAACAGCGACAGAAGGAACGCAAGCTGCGCCTGTATTCGATTTTGTTTTCCCCGCATCGCGTTTCCCTCCCCACTCCGGCGGCGTCAGCCCGCCTGCATGCAGCGGTATCCGTCCGCCGTCCACCTTCTGTACAGGCAGTTGCAGCAGTCGCGCAGCGCCGTCCCTGTACATTCGTTTTCGTCGTTGTCATACGTAAACCGGTCGCAGCCCGCGCCCGCGCCGTCGCCCCACCGCTGCCCCTCTTCCCTGGAGGCGATTTGGAAGACCCCCGCCGTATCCGGCACGGCAAGCGCCGAAACCCTGCCGCCGCGCAAAAACAGCTTGGCAAATTCCGAAACGGCGGTCGGCGTTTCCGGGGGCAGGGGCTTTCCCCGTGAATCGAGGATCTGATCGGCCCGCAGCGCGGCGCACATATCGCGGCAGGGCAGGGTCTTGCCGCGCAGCTCCACGCCCTTTTTCCCGCGAAAGCTGCCGTCGCAGCCGCTCATGCGCAGGCCGATCCCCGCCAGCGCGCCGATCACGCCGGCGCCGTCGCCGCCCAGCTCCAGCAGTGTCACGCCCGCAAGGGTTTCGGCCAGGGCGAGCGCGCGCGTCTTTTCCAGGATCGTTCGCTTCGCCTCGAAGCCGAAGGCGATCAGTTCCCGGTCCGGTTCCTCCGCGCAGCAGATCGCAAGGCCGGGGTTCGCGGTTTTCGCGCAGTTCTGCAGGACGATCCGCTCCGCCTCCCGGCGGATTTCCGCGATGGACAACCCGCCGCAGGACATTTGGATGCACATCGCGCTGTTGTGCGAGGTGTAGGGGACGCCCTCCTGCAGAAGCAGCTGGTGCCTGCTGACACCGTGCCGGGGCGCCCCGCCCAGTTTTTCGAGCCGTTTTAAAATCATCGCGGCGATCTTCCCGGTGCTCGTCTCCTTGGTCAGGTCGTCGGTGTCGTCGACACAAAGATATAGGTTCATGTTCATCCGCCTCCCGTATTTCCCGCGCCGCTCCCCGTGCTTTCCGCGCGGATTCCCTCGCCGTCCAGCATGCCGGCGTAGGTATGATCGTCAATCGTCAGTCCCAGATAGGTTTTGTAAAAATTCCGCACCTCGCTTTTCAGATCGACATCGGCGTAATATTCCGGATAGATCGTCGTCCCAAGCCATAAAACAGCGAAAAAGGTCTCCAGGCTGCCCCGCTGTCCCCAGCGCGTCGCGCCCACCGGGATGTTGTACACCCGCTTGTCCCGCACGGCCTGCATCCCCGCCCATTTTGGCTCCTGGTACAGGTAGCGCGCCGTTCCGGCCTCGTTGCAGATGATCAGATCCGGGTTCCAGGCGAATATCTGCTCGGCGGAGGCGAAATAGTCGGTGCCGCCGATGGGCTTGCTCTCCCCAGCGGAAACGTCCACCGCCCCGGCGCAGGTGATCCAGTCGCGGCCGAGGGAGTCCGTGCCGTCCGTCCGCGTGATCTCGTTGATGGCGTGATAGACGCGCAGCCGCTCGTCCTGCGGGATCTTTTCGCTGATGGCGCGCGCCCGGTCCACCACGCTTTGATAATAGCGGTTGATGGCGGCGGCCTGTTCCTGCGCTTCGCCGCCCAGCGCGCCGCCGATCAGCGCGAGCGCCTTCTGCTGCTCCTCCATGTTCGTGTAGGATATGACGAGATAGGGAATGCCCAGACGGTCGAGCTGGTCGGCCTCGCCCCCGGTCTCATACATCGCGCCCTTGAGCAGGATCAGATCGGGAGAGAGCGCCAGCAGCGCCTCCCTGTTGATGCCGCCGCCCGACATCGGTACGCCCACCTCCCGCAGGGCCGGATCAATCGCTTGCAGCAGGCGGTCGGACTTCACCCCGTTCGGTGCGGCGACCATTTTGTCCCCCGCGCCGAGCATGACCATCGCTTCGCCCGCGAAGGAGTCGAGCGCCGCGACCCGTTCGGGAGCCTGCGGAATCTCCACCTGCCGCCCCGCGCAGTCGGTGACCCAGGCGCAGCCCGGCGCGGCCTGTGGGAGCGCGCTCTGCGCAGCCGGCGCGGCAGTCGGCCGGCCGGTGCAGCCGGTCAGCCCGCCCAGCGCGAGGGCAAGCGCCAGGAAAACGCCGGTCAGCTGTTTCAGCGGCTTCATAACGGTCACCTCCGGTTTTCGTCTGCGTTCTTCAAAACCGCAATGGGCAAAATGCGGCTTCTGTGTCCCACGGCCTCGTCGCGGCAGGTCATCCGCCGGGTCTCGACGCCGTAGGTACTGCGGATATTTTCCTCCGTCAGCACCTGCCCGGGCGAACCGACGGCCGATATCGTCCCGCCGAACATCATGGCGACCTGCACCGCCAGGCCTTTATCTGCCAGATAAAACGCCTGGTCCGGGGAATGGGTCGCGACCAGCACGCTGATGCCGCGCCTGCCCACCATTTCCGCCACGGTCTCCAGAAAAATCAGCTCGTTCCG
>CAZVHV010000084.1:5695-7373 GCA_964627025.1 uncultured Oscillospiraceae bacterium
CCGGTAATCGAGGTGCGCCGTCGGCTCGTCCATCACGATCACCGGCGTATCCTGCGCCAGCGCCCGCGCCAGCGCCACCAGCTGCATTTCCCCGCCGCTGATCCGGGTGTACGGCCTGTCGGCCAGATGCGGGATGCCGACCTGCCGGAGCGCCTCCTCCGCCAGCCGCCCGTCCTCCCCGGAGGGCGCGGCCAGGGCGGCCAGGTGCGCCGTCCTGCCCATCAGCACGATCTGACGCACGGTGTAGGGAAAGGTCTTCTGGTGCGCCTGCGGCACATAGGCGACCACCTTGGCAAGATCCGCCGGGCGATAATCGGCAACGTCTCTGTCCCGGATGGCCACCTGCCCCTCCTGAAGGCGGTGCAGCCCGAGCACGCAGTCGATCAGCGTGCTTTTGCCGCAGCCGTTCGCGCCCAGCAGACAGCACACGGTGGCTTCCGGCACCGAAAGCGCCACCCGCTCGAACACCCGGTGGGTCCCATAGCAAAATCCGGCCGCGCGGATATCGATCAGGCTCATGCGCTCCACCCCCCGCCCTTTGTCTTTTTGAGCAGATAAATGAAAAACGGCGCGCCGAGCAGGGCGGTCAGGATGCCGAGCGGAATCTCCGACTCGGCCAGAATTCGGCTCACCGTATCGATGACGATCATAAACGCCGCGCCGAACGAAATGGAGACCGGCAGCAGCGTGCGGTTGTCGTTGCCCGCCGCCATGCGCCCGATATGCGGGATGACCAGCCCGACCCAGCCGACAATGCCGGAGAGGCAGACGGCCCCCGCCGTCGCCAGCGACGCGCCGCAGATCACCAGCGTTTTGCACACCCGGACGTCGACCCCCATGGTGCGCGCCTCCTTGTCGCCCATCGACAGCACGTTGATCTTCCAGCCCATGGCCAGCAGCACAAGCAGCCCGCACGCCACCGGAAGCAGCGCCCACAGATCCCGGCTGCCGACCGACGACAGGCTGCCCATCAGCCAGTAGACGATGGCGGGAAGCTGCCGCTCGGGGTCGGAAACATACTTGAGCAGGGCGATCAGCGCGTTGAAGAGGGAGGAAACGATCGTACCGCCCAGCACGAGCATCACGGTGGGGACGGTTTTGTAAATATGGGCGACCCAGTAGCTGAGAAACACCGCCGCGATGCCAAACGCGAAGGAAAACAGGTACGTCATCCACGTCACCCCCCACAGCAGGATGGACAGCGCCGCGCCGAAGCCCGCGCCCGCGCTCACACCCAGCAGGCCGGAGCTGACGAGGGGATTTTTAAACACCCCCTGAAAGGCCGCGCCGCTCGCCCCAAGCCCCGCGCCCACCGCGCCGCCCGCCAGGATGCGGGGCACACGCAGCTGCCAGATCACCGTGTAGGTTTCCAGGCTGACGGAGCTGTTTTCACCGCGCACGGGGTGCAAAAGCGTTTCCAGCACCTGCCGCGCGCCGATGGGATACCGGCCGCAGAAAAGGCTGAGCCCTGCGGCAGCCAGGGGCAGGCAGCACAGAAGCAGTTTTTGATACCCTTTCATAAACCGCCGCGCCCCCCTTCCGCGCGCGGCGCTTCGCCGGCGGCGAGCAGATCCGCGCCCGTGCCCGCGAGATCCGGCAGGACGACCATGCCCGGCGCAGCGGGCGCCGCCGCCGTCACGCGTCTGCATGCCCGCATCGCCTTTTCCAGCATGCTTTT
>CAZVHV010000085.1:0-7344 GCA_964627025.1 uncultured Oscillospiraceae bacterium
GCCCGTGCCAGATGACACGGGCAGACCGGTTCTTTTTTAATAGTACTGATTCCCATTTTAATTATTACTATGTAATATTTTCCATATTTCAATACGCTCTGTATAATTTTTATGGGATAAAGGTTCTATTTCTGTAATATTATGGCGAAACAGAGGACCTCTATTTCTCGTTTTTCTCGCTTCGCACCGCCAGATCATACAGTTCCCGCCTGGAAAGCGAGCATTCTGTCGCTGCCCTGCGTACGGCATCCCGAAGCGAAATTCCGTCTTGTATCAGCATTTTCACCCGTTCCAAACCATCTCCCAGTGAAAAACCGTCCTCTTGTTGTGCACATCTGCCCTCGATCACCAATACAAACTCGCCCTTCGGCGCATTTTGGTCATACCAATCTGCGGCTTCACCCAGAGTAGTACGCCGCACCTCCTCATGGAGCTTGCTGAGCTCCCGGCAAAGCGCGATCCGGCGGTCCTCTCCAAAGGCATCGCGCAGGTCGCAGAGGGTGGCGGGGAGCTTATGCGGCGCCTCGTAAAAGATCATGGTGCGCTCCTCGCCGGCCAGCGCCTGGAGGTGGGTCCGGCGATTTTTTTTATTCATGGCAAGAAATCCCTCGAAGGTAAAACGGCCCGTCGGCAGGCCGGAAACGGCGAGGGCCGTAATGATCGCGCAGGGGCCCGGGATCGCCACCACCGGCACGCCCCGTTCCGCGCAGAGGGCCACCAGTTCCTCGCCGGGGTCGCTGATCGCGGGGGTTCCGGCATCGGTGACCAGCGCGCAGCTTTCACCCGCCAGTATGCGGTTGAGCACGGCATCGCCGCTCGGCTTTGCGTTGTGACGGTAATAACTTACCATCGGCTTCTTCAGTCCGAGATGATTGAGCAGCTTCACTGTCACCCGGGTATCCTCAGCTGCGATAAAATCCACGGCAGCCAGGGTATCGGCCATACGCGCCGAGATATCCCCCAGATTGCCGATGGGAGTTGGGACAAGATACAGCGTGCCTGTCATTTCGTTCCTCCTATGCCTGTTGTGCCATATGCTCATCCATATATCCCAGCAGCCAGCGTACGATACGGCCGGTGAGCCCCCAGACGGCATGCCCGTTGTACTTGTCGTAAACAGGGATGATCATCTTGCCGCCGCGGAAGGAATAGGGCTCCTGAAACCCGATATCTTCATAGGGCAGGTCATTTTCCGCCGTCGGGACAAGGTCATAGACGTACAGCGCCGGCCGATGTTCCTCAAAAAACGAAAGGGGCACCAGGAAGGTGTCCTTTACCTCGTCGGAGTTCGGAACCATTTTCTCCACGGCCGCAAAATCGACCTGGGCCAGGATCGGATAAATAATAATGTTGGAGTGGTGGGCGATGTAATCCAGCGCGCCGATGACCCGGACCGAAGCGGCCGGGATGCACAGCTCTTCCACAGTCTCCCGCACCGCGCACATCCGGGCCGTCTCGCCCTTCTCTATTTTTCCGCCGGGAAAGCACACCTCGTTGGGCTGCCTGGCCAGCGTCCCCGCCCGCACCTCGAAAAGCAGGTGGAACACGCCGTCCCGTTCTACCAGCGGGACAAGAACGGCATACGAGTTGGTGGTATCCTGCGGACCGGGGACATAATCTCGGAAGTACCTTTCAAAATCCTGTATGGTTAGCATGGGGCTCCTCTTTTCCTGCGATCAGTTATGAGAGTCCTGCACCGATCTCACGACGCCGGCGTCACAAAGTGCGCCAGGGGGTCTTCCTGGTGCCACAGCACCACCCGCCCTGCGTTCCGGCTGGCGGCCACGTCGATCAGGCGCTGGTTCTCGCTGCCCCGGAAGCGGGCGGAATAGGACTTCTGCGCCAGAAGGAAGGGGCCGTCGACCAGGACGTTGGTGGCATCCAGCAGCGCCTCCCACGCCGGGTCCCGGGCCGCGAGGATCTCCTCCCAGGTGTATCCGGTATAGGTCCAGACATCCAGGCCGGCCGCCCGGGCGCGCCGGGCCAGCCCGGCACAGTCCCCGGCCTGCAAAAACGGGTCACCGCCCGAGAGGGTCAGGCCCCGCGTCATCGGGCTCGCGGTCATTTGCGCCGCCAGCTCCTCAAGGGTCGCTTCTCTTCCCCCCACAGGATCATGGGTCGCGGGATTATGGCAGCCGGGGCAGTGGTGAGGGCACCCCTGGGTAAACACCGTAAACCGCAGCCCCGGGCCGTCTACGATGGAATCGGTCAAAGTGGATGCAATGCGCATGGGAACCTCCTCCTGCCGCGGCACATAGCGCGGATTCTGCGGGACCGGCTTATACCTGATGCTTGACGCGGTCGTGCTCCTCGGCGCGTTTGGCGTTGTTGAAGCGCTCCAATGTCCCGACCAGATAGCCTGTGATCCGGCGGATGCGCTCAAAGGGAACGCCGTCGGCCTCGGTGCGGCCGCAGCCCGGGCACTGGTCGCCGATGATGCCCGAAAAGCCGCAGACGGGATCGCGGTCCACCGGATGGTTCACCGAACCGTAGCCGATCCCCGCCTCCTTCATTTCACGGATCACCCGCTCGAAGGCCTCCAGATTGTCGCAGGGATCGCCGTCCATCTCGATATAAGTAATATGCCCCGCGTTGGTCAAGGTATGATAGGGCGCTTCGATGCGGATCTTTTCATAGGCGGAGATGGGATAATAGACCGGAACATGGAAGGAATTCGTGTAATAGTCCCGGTCGGTGACCCCTTCGATCACGCCGTAGCGGGCTCTGTCCAGCTTGACGAAGCGGCCGGACAGGCCCTCCGCCGGTGTGGCCAGAAGGGAAAAATTCAGCTTCCGCTTCCGGGTCTCCGCGTCCATGCGGGCGCGCATGTGCCCGACGATCTCAAGGCCCAGGATGCGGGCCTTTTCACTCTCGCCGTGGTGTTCGCCGATGAGCGCCTTCAGGGTCTCCGCGAGGCCGATAAAGCCGACGGAAAGCGTGCCGTGCTTGAGCACTTCGCGCACCTCGTCGTCCCAGCCCAGCTTCTCGGAATCCAGCCATACCCGCTGTCCCATCAGGAAGGGGTAGTTGCGCACCTTCTTGCGGGACTGGATCTCAAGACGCTCCAGAAGCTGCTCCACACAGAGGTCCAGATTGCGGTCCAGATTCTCAAAAAATACCGACATATCTCCCCTGGCCTTGATGGCAAGGCGCGGGAGGTTGATGGTGGTGAAGGAAAGATTGCCGCGGCCGTTGCTGATCTCCTTCGAGTCGTCATACTCATTGCCGATCACCCGGGTCCGGCACCCCATGTAGGCGATCTCCGTCTCCGGATGGCCCGGCTTGTAGTACTGCAGATTGAACGGGGCGTCGAGGAAAGAGAAGTTGGGGAACAGGCGCTTGGCCGAGCAGCGAATCGCCAGCTGGAAGAGGTCATAGTTGGGGTCTCCCGGATTGTAGTTGACCCCCTCCTTCACCCGGAAGATCTGGATGGGGAAGATGGGCGTCTCGCCGCTGCCCAGCCCGGCCTCGGTCGCCAGGAGCATGTCTTTCATGACCATGCGCCCCTCGGGCGAGGTGTCCATCCCGTAGTTGATGGAGGAAAAGGGCGTCTGGGCGCCGGCGCGGGAATGCATGGTGTTCAGATTGTGGATCAGCGCCTCCATGGCCTGATAGGTCGCCCGGTCGGTCTCCTTCCACGCCCGGTAATGCGCAAACTGCTGCGCCTTCCGCATCTCGTCCTCGCTCCCGAAGCGGGGCGCGAGGTGGGGAAGCTCGGCGGCGAAGTATGCTCCGCAGTCCTCCAGCGTGGGGGAAAGTCCGGTCTTCTCCCGGATCTGTTCCAGGATGGCCTTCAGCTCGTTTTCCGGGTCCTCCTGTCCCGCCAGCAGCATCAGGGCGCGCGCCAGATTCTGACGATAAAGCCGGATAAAGGTCTTCCGCACGCCGTCCGCCATGCCGTAGTCGAAATTGACGACGGACTGACCGCCGTGCTGGTCGTTCTGATTGGACTGGATGGCGATGCAGGCCAGGGCGGAATAGGAGGAAATATCGTTGGGCTCCCGCAGGGTCCCGTGTCCGGTGGAAAAGCCTCCCGCAAAGAGCTTTCGGATGTCGATCTGACAGCAGGTCGTGGTAAGGGTCAGGAAATCCAGGTCATGGATATGGATGTCGCCCTCCCGGTGGGCCCGGGCATGGTCGGGTTTGAGGACATACAGGTCGTAAAACTGCTTGGCGCCCTCGGAGCCGAATTTCAGCATGGAGCCCATGGCGGTGTCGCCGTCGATATTCGCGTTTTCACGCTTGATATCGCTGTCCACCGCATCGGAAAAGGTGATATCCTCATAAATCTTCATCAGGCGGGTATTCATTTCGCGGGCGCGGCTGCGCTCGGAGCGGTAGAGGATATAGGACTTGGCCGTCTGCACATAACCGTTGTCCATCAGGACGCGCTCCACCAGATCCTGGATGTGCTCCACGTCCGGGCAGATACCGCCCTCCACCTCCAGGATGGACATCACTTCGTCTGCTAACCGTCTGGCCGTCGTCTCATGGCCGGGCTTATAGGTGGCCGCAAAGGCCTTCGAAATGGCATCCGCGATCTTGTCCCCATGAAAGGGCACCAGTCGTCCATCCCGTTTGCGAATCTGTGTTATGGTCATGTTTCCTCTCCTCTTTTCCTTGAAAGCCGCCCTTTTCAAGTGGAAAAATGCAAAAATATTGCCCACAACATGTTGTGTTTCCATTCTTGTCGGCTATTTTAATGATACCTTATCTTGCAGATACCGTCAAGTGCCGCTCTGCAGACGCCGCCCAAAAAAGTTCTGTGCTTTTTGGGTAATCTGCCCAGAGCAGGGAGCACGAAAGCAGCCTTCCGGCACCTGTTGTCCGGAAGGCTGCTTCTTCCTTTTTTGCAATCAGCCGTCGATATCCACCAGGATATTATCGGTGCCATGCTCCTCAAATTCATTGATATAGGCATCGATGCGGTCGGCCAGCTCGGCGTAGTTGCTTTCATCGATGGGCACGTCGTCCATGTCCCGCCTGGCCAGATCTTCCGCCAGGATCTCGAAGAAAACATTGTTCTCATATTCCATGATGGCCTCGTGAATACCGCCCTCGGCGAAAGCCTTGGATGGAATGACCTCGCCCTGATAGAGCTCCGCGAGGCTCCCCATTCCGTTTTCCGCCGCCTTTGCAAAGAGCAGGCTCTCAACATGGTCATAATCGGTAAAGCGGTCATCCCCCCGGGTGGAGTTTAAGATCCAGTTGCCGATATACGCCATATCCAGCAGTCGGCGAAATTCCTTGGCGGTCAGTTCCAGCTTCATAGACACGAACCTCCTCGCTGCAATCATTTTTGCTGTGCGCCATTCTTGCCAATATTATAGTATATTCCGGACGAATGTCAAACAGGAACGGGCAAAAATTTTTGCGGAAAATCCTACTTGTTTTCCAAAGAGGTTTGACATATCATATATTATGTCAGTTTTATCAGATTCGACTGCGCTTTGGAGGTCATTACTTTGGATAAACGGCCCATCGGTGTGTTTGATTCCGGTCTGGGTGGACTCACGGCCGTGCGCGAGCTGTCCCGCCTGCTCCCGGGCGAGGACATCATTTACTTTGGGGATACCGGGCGGGTGCCTTACGGCGGCCGCTCCCGCGAGACGATTTTGCGATTTGCCAGGCAGGACATCGCCTTCCTGCGCACCTTCGACCTGAAGGCCATCGTCATCGCCTGCGGTACGGTTTCGGCCAACGCGCTGGAACCCCTGTCGCGGGAAAACACCATCCCGCTGCTGGGCGTGGTGCAGCCCGCGGTCCACGCGGCGGTCGCGGCCACGAAAAACAAGAAGATCGGCCTGATCGGCACCCAGGCCTCCATTCGCAGCGGCGCTTATGAGCGCATGATCTCTGCGCTGGATCCCGCGATCGAGGTGACCGCCGCCGCCTGTCCCCTGCTGGTGCCTCTGGTGGAAAACGGCCGGTTCCGGCCCGGGGACATCGTGGCGGAAACGGTGACCGCGGAATATCTCGCGCCCATCCGCGCGGTCGGGGTGGATACGCTGGTGCTCGGCTGCACCCACTATCCCCTGCTTCGCCCTCTGATCTCGGCCTATATGGGCCCCGGCGTCTCCCTCATCGACGCGGGCGAGCAGTGCGCGCGTCAGGTCGCCGGGCTCCTGCGGGAGCAGGACGCACTCGCGCCCGAGGACGAGACCGGCACGCACCGCTACTATGTCAGCGATACGGTCGACGGCTTTGCCAGGCTGGCCTCCATATTCCTGCAGCGGGACGTGGCCGCGGACGTGGAGCGGGTCGATATCAACGCTTTTTAACTTTACAACCCCGTCAAATTCATGTATAATGTCTTGCATTTGAAACGCAGACTTTGACTTGAGGTAACGAATTTTTATGGATAAACCCGTTATCATCTCCATCAAGGGGATACAATCCTTCGAGGACTCGGACAACGAGGCCATCGAGCTGATCACCGAGGGACGGCTGATGGGCGATCTGGATTCCGGATATACCCTCTCCTATCAGGAGAGTCAAATTACCGGCCTGGAGGGCACGCTCACCACCTTTCAAATCGAGAAAGGCCGCATCACCCTGATGCGTGTGGGCGAGGTCAATTCCCAGATGGTCTTCGAAGAGGGACGCAAGCATCTCTCCCTCTACGAAACGCCTTACGGCGCCCTTACCGTCGGTGTGAACACCCGCAAGGCCCATTCCACCATCGGGGAGGCCGGCGGCGAGATCGAGATCAAATACGCCATCGAGATCGATCACGCCGTGGCAGGGGAAAATGCTTTTCAGATCAACGTCAGGGAACCCGCCTCAAAGATCAAACAATAATGTATAAAAGGTGATTTCATGTCTAACCTTGTTCAGGCGGCGAAAGAGCAGGTAGCCGCCCTTACACAGGACGCCTGCGAACGAGCTGTCGCGGCAGGCGTCCTTCCCGGAGGCTGCGCCGCCGGCGGCATGGTGGATATCCCGAAGGATACCAGCCACGGCGACTATGCCTCCTCCTTTGCCATGGCAGCCGCAAAATCCATGAAGCTCCCGCCCCGCGTCATCGCGCAGGCGATTCTGGACCATCTGGCACTGGATGGCACCTATTTTGAATCGGCCGAGATCGCGGGTCCCGGCTTTCTCAATTTCCGCCTCGGCGCGCACTGGTACGGCGAGGTCCTCTCCACCGTGGAGGCCGAGGGGGATACCTACGGCGCCATCGACGAGGGCAAGGGCAAGAAAGTGATGGTGGAGTTCGTCTCCGCCAACCCCACCGGCACCATGACCATCGGAAACGCCCGGGGCGGTGTGCTGGGCGACGCCATGGCCTCCGTCCTGGAGCGGGCCGGCTACCACGTCTGGCGCGAGTTCTATGTCAACGAC
>CAZVHV010000086.1:0-7262 GCA_964627025.1 uncultured Oscillospiraceae bacterium
AGTTTCAGCCCCAGCCGTGCGAGCAGGCGCTGAATGGCTGCATAACAGCGCAGTCTCCAGTTTTTCATCTTCTTTTTCCTCCCATGGCGGGGGAACAACCCGCATTATATACCAATGAGCGCGCTGTAAGCTCCACCATCGGAAAGGCGGTTCGGGGCCAGCGCCACTAAGATGCTTCCATAATCCCGTACCCCCACCCGCACATCGTCGAAGCGCACCGTCAGCAGCATCCCGCACTCCACACCGACGGCCTGATAGGGCAGGAGCCGGAACCGCCGGTCTCTTCCCCCGGCGGAAAGCCGCTCAAGGATAAGCACGGGGTCCCGCAGGGTCTCGGCATTCAGCGCATACTCCGCGGGAAACAGGGATGCCAGCCGTTCTCCCTCGGCCACCATGACCGGCCGGCCGGTGACGGGATCGGCAAGGGTATTGCCGGTATCCACCAAAGCGGTGAGCGTCAGCTTCTTCCCTCCCAGTGTCAGCATCGCGGGGAGCAAATCCTTTTTCATGCCGCCGTGAAGTCCGATGCGCTGAAACACCAGCGTGAGCAGCAGGTAGCATCCTGCCGCCGACAGAAGGAGCACTTTTAAATCGGCCGCGGAATAAATGACGCCGCCCCGCAAGGTCAGTCCCTGTCCGCCCAGCAGGGTGATCGCAAGGATCCCTCCGCCCAGGGCACAGCTGAGCGCGAGAAAGATCAGCAGAAGTCTCAGAAAACGCCGGCTGTTGCCAAAGGCGGCGAGTGCCATCAGAATCGTCGCGCCCACCTTGCACAGCGGGTGTACAAGAAACCCCATGCCGGGCAAAAAAATAAATGCGGCGTACAGCGCCCCAAAGGCCGCTCCGGCCGCCAGCCGCAAGCGATGGATGACCTCCCCCGCCAGCCGGACCGCAGCTAAAAGAAGCAGGTAGTTAATCACGAAATTGAGCAGAAAAAGAGAGTCTATGTATACGACGGTCATGTCCCTTGCCCTCCCCCGCGCAACTGCCTGTATTATATGACGCGCCGCCTTCAGAAAAGGTCTAAAGAGAGGAATGGCGCAGAAAAAGGAGACGGCGGGATTTCTCCCTTCCGTCTCCTTTTTTGTGCCGTGCGCTAAAAACCGCGGCTTGCTTCACTTCGGATCTTTACTTCACCGGACATGGCCTTGTCGATGAGGTCAAGGAACTTCGCCTTGTCTTCCGGCAGGCCCCCTTTGAGCTGCAGGTAGTTGGAGGCATGGTTGCTGGTAAAGTGGAGCGGGTCCACGTCCAGGTGCTCCACCAGCAGCCGGATCTCCTCCAAACTCTCCATTGCGGTGAGCAGCTTGAATTTTCCGGCCTGCACGTCCCGGTACAGCTTGGTGCCAGGCTCCACGTTGAGCGTCAGGGCGGAGAGGTGCCGCGGCTTCATCTTATTGATCATTTCCGCCGTGTCGAGGATATGGCGGCGGGAGGGTTCGCCCGGTCCGGCCAGTCCAATCAGGATCATCACCCACAGGTCAAGGCCCGCCTCCCGGAGACGGATCCCCGCCTCCAGCATCTCGGCCGCCGTGGCCCCCTTGTTCACCGCGCGGAGCAGCTCGTCACAGCCGGTCTCCACACCCAGAGAGGCCCTGCTGAGGCCGGCCTCGCGCAGCGCACGCAGCTCCTCCGGGCTCTTCGACAGGGTACTCGCCGGCCCCGCATAGGTCGTCACCCGCTGCAGGTTCGGAAAGGCGTCGGACAGCGCTTTCAGGATCTTGAGCAGATCATCGGTCTCCATGGCGATGGCGTCTCCATCGCACAGGAAGACACGTTCGACATCGCCGTAGTAGGCCTTGGCCATTTCGATGTCCTCCAGGATCTCCTTCATCGGGCGCACATAGTAACGCTTGTCCTTATACATGGCGCAGAACGTACAGGCATTATGGGAGCAGCCTACGGTCGTTTGGAGAAGATAACTCCGCCATTCGCCCGGCGGACGGTAGATATTTCCTTCGTATCGCATCTATAATCTCTCCTAATATTTTTATTTTAAAATTTCATGCAGAGCTCGGCACAAAGCTTCCATCTCACTATCCGTCCCAATGGTGACCCTCAGGTAGTCGCCGATGCGCGGTTTATCGAACCACCGCACCAGAATCCCGCGTTCCCGCAGCGCGTCCAGCAGCCGCCTGGCGGGATAACGGTCATGATGGATAAAGAGGAAATTGGCGGCGGAGTCGTGTACCAGAAAGCCGAGCTCCCGCAGACGGGCGGTCGTCCAGGCGCGGGTGGCCGCGATCTTTGCGATATTGCCGTCAAACCAGGCCGTATCGTTCAGCGCCGCCACGCCGCCGGCCAGCGCCAGCCGGTCCAGGGTATAGGAATTGATGGAGTCCCGTACACAGCGCAGGGCGTTCATCAGATTCGGGCTGCCCATGGCGTAGCCCACCCGCAGTCCCGCCAACGCACTGGACTTTGACAGCGTCCGGATCACCACCAGATTTGGGTACTCCCTCACCATTCCGACGGCAGATACCGCGCCGAAGTCAACGTAAGCCTCGTCCACCAGCACGACCACGTCCCGGTTCCCCTCCACGATACGCCGGATTTCCTCCAGCGACACCGCTTTGCCCGTGGGGGCGTTGGGGTTGGCAATCACGACGCCGCCCTCGCTGCCGAGCAGCTGCTCCACCGGCAGATCGAACTGCTCGTTCAGCGGTACCGTCCGATAGCGGAGCCCAAAGTAGTTTGCGTAGACAGGATAAAAGCTGTAGGTAATATCGGCGAACAGAACGGTTTTGGCCGGATCGAAAAATGCCTGGAAGCAGAAAGCCAGGATCTCATCGGAGCCGTTTCCCGCGAAGACCTCCTCGGGCAGCAGCCCGTGACGGGCAGCTGCCGCCTCGCGCAGCGTAAGACACTCAGGGTCGGGGTAAAGCCGAAGGGTATCGTTCGCGGCGTTTTTGACGGCCTCGATCACTTTTTCCGATGGCGGATAGGGGCACTCGTTGGTATTGAGCTTGATAAAGGTCTGCCCTCTCGGCTGTTCGCCCGGGACATAGGGCACGGCGTCTTTGATGCGCGGGCTCCAGTATTCCTTCATTTCTCGGCTTCCTCCGGTCGTTTGATTTTTTTGATATTTTTCTCCGCCTTGGCACGGGCAGTCATCAGCTCATGTCCGCAGCCCCTGCAGCGCAGGCGAAAATCCATCCCAACCCGCAGTACCAGCCATTCGCGGCTGCCGCAGGGGTGTTCTTTTTTCATTTCCAAGACGTCCCCCACGTGGATATCCATAACGTCTCCTCCTTTTATCGCCTTGTCCTTCGGCAAGTCTGTGTTTCCCGGTGCATATAGTGACTTATCCGTAAAAAAGGAAAGGAATGGTTTCATGCCAAATCCATACTTGCCTGAAGGGCGGCTGCTGTCCATGCCGGAAAATCAGGCAGCCTGCGCATCCCTCACCTCGCTCCGGGATGCCGCCAGGCGGGAACTGATTTTAGAGGGCAGGGCTATGATTTGCAATGCAAATCATGACATCATCGTTTCGGTCGGCCCCTTCACCGGCCGTATCCCCCGCGCTGAGACTGCGCTCGGCGTGGCCGAAGGTACAACCCGGGAAATTGCCATCCTCTCAAGAGTTGGCAAGCCAATTTGCTTTACAGTTATTCAAGTGGAAGGAACAGAGGACGCTCCCGTCCTGATCCTTTCCCGACGGCGGGCCCAGGAGCTGGCGCTGGCGCATTGCATGGAAACTCTGACGCCCGGCACCGTCATCCCCGCAACCGTCACCCACCTGGAGCCTTTCGGCGCCTTCGTCGATATCGGCTGCGGAGTCGTGTCCATGGTCGGCATCGAGTATATCTCGGTCTCGCGCATCCCTCATCCCGGCTGCAGATTTACGGTGGGTCAGGAAATCCTGGCGGTCATCACCAGTCTGGAACCTTCGCTTGGGCGGATCAATCTTTCGCACAGGGAGCTGCTTGGAACCTGGGAGGAAAACGCGGCTTCCTTTACCCCCGGCATGACGGTGGCCGGCTATGTGCGCGGCATCAAGGAGTACGGTGCCTTCATTGAACTGACCCCCAATCTCTCCGGTCTGGCGGAGCTGCGGCCCGATCTCACGGAAGGGGACCGGGTGTCGGTCTATATCAAGGGCATCTTTCCGGACCGCATGAAGATCAAGCTGCTGATCATCGACCGGCTGCCGCCGACAGGCGGGCCGCCGCCCCTGTGTTATTTCGTCACGGACGGGCAGCTCAGTCACTGGAAGTATGCCCCGGAGGGGTGCGCAAAGCCGGGGGCGGAGACCGTTTTCCGTGCGAATTAGGACCCCTGCTGCCTTTTGATCTCGTCCCAGTACCGTTTGGCGGTCTGTTCGGTCTTATTGTCCCCATAGACATAATAGCGCCGGTCCTTCAGCGGATCCGGAAGGTACTGCTGCTGCAGATAGTGATTGGGAAAACTGTGCGGGTACTGGTAGGTAAGCCCGCGGCCGAGCTTCTCGGCGCCGGCGTAATGGGCGTCCCGAAGGTTCGCCGGTATATCCCCCGTCCTGCCGCTCCTCACATCGTGCAGGGCGGCGTCGATCCCCAGGATGGCCGAATTGGATTTCGGCGCGGTGGCCAGCAAGATCACCGCCTCAGCCAGCGGGATACGGGCCTCGGGGAGACCAAGCATATTGGCGGCATCGATACAGCCCTTCACAACAGGAACCGCCTGAGGGTAGGCCAGCCCCACATCCTCGGCCGCGATCACCATAAGACGCCGGCACGCTGAGATCAGGTCTCCCGCCTCCAGGAGGCGCGCAAGATAGTGGAGCCCCGCATCCGGGTCGGAGCCGCGGATGGACTTCTGAAGGGCGGAGAGGATGTCGTAATGCTCATCCCCGTCACGGTCATAGCGCATGGCCGAACGCTGCGCCACAAGCCTTGCATCCTCTAAGGTGACAAGTATTTTCCCTTTATCCTTTTCAGGTGTGGAGAGCAGGAGTTCCACGGCGTTGACCGCCTTGCGCACATCCCCGCCGCAGGCGGCGGCAATGTGTTCCACCACACCGTCCTCGCACACCACAGCGGCGTTCAGCCGCGCTCCCATGCGGGCAAACCCGCGCCGGATGGCAGGCACCAGCTCGCCGGCGTCCACAGGCTTGAATTCAAAGACGGTGGCCCGGCTGAGCACCGCGTTGTACACATAAAAATAGGGATTTTCCGTGGTGGAGGCGATCAGGTTGATCCTTCCGTCCTCCATAAACTCCAGCAGGGACTGCTGCTGCTTTTTGTTGAAATACTGAATTTCATCCAGATAGAGCAGGATCCCTTCCGGCGCCAGCAGGGTGCCGATGTCCGCGGTCATCTCACGGATGTCGGAGATCGAGGCGGTGGTGGCGTTCAGGCGATGAAGCGGACGTTTGGTGCGGGCGGCAATGATGCCGGCTACCGTCGTCTTTCCCGTTCCCGAGGGGCCGAAAAAAATCAGGTTTGGGATGCTGCCGCCTTCGATCAAGCGGCGGAGCACGCCGTTTTCACCCAGTATGTGCTTCTGCCCCACGACCTCGTCCAGCGAGGTCGGGCGTATCTCGTCCGCCAGAGGCCGATATGCCATCGCGCGCCCCTCCCCTGTTTGAAAATAAAGAGGACGACATTGTCGTCCTCTTTATCATAGCCTAAGTCCGATTACTCGTAAAGAGGGTATTTCCCGCACAGCTCGGCAACCTGGGCGCGAATCTCGTCTGCCTTGGTGTCAAAAGCGGTGGCGGTATCCCAGATGAGTTTGCCGATCACCTTCATATCCGCTTCCTGGAAGCCGCGGGTCGTGGCCGCCGGCGTACCCACGCGGATACCGCTGGTGACGAAGGGTGACTGCGGATCGCCGGGAATGGTATTCTTATTGACGGTAATGTTTACCTCATCCAGCTTTTTCTCCATATCCTTGCCGGTGATGTTCGCCTTGCGGAGGTCCACCAGCATCAGATGGTTATCCGTTCCGCCCGAGACCAGATCGAAGCCGGCCTCCATCAGGCTGTCCGCCAGTGCGGCGGCGTTCTTTATGATCTGCTGCTGGTAGGTCTTGAACTCCGGCTTCTGCGCCTCGCCCAGCGCAACAGCCTTGCCCGCGATGATATGCATGAGCGGACCGCCCTGCGAACCCGGGAAAATGGCCTTGTCGATCTTCTGGGCATACTCCGCTTTGCACAGGATCATGCCGCCGCGGGGGCCGCGCAGCGTTTTGTGGGTGGTTGTGGTCACCACGTCGGCATAGGGAATGGGGCTGGGATGCAGGCCGGCCGCCACCAGGCCGGCGATATGGGCCATATCCACAAACAGATAGGCGCCGACCTCACGGGCGATCTCGCCGAAGGTCTTAAAGTCGATGATACGGGGATAGGCGGAGGCGCCCGCAATGATCATCTTGGGTTTATGCTTTTTCGCCAGATCGCGCAGCTGATCGTAGTCGATGCGGTGGGTAACGGGATCCACGCCGTAGGCCACGATGTTGTAGTCGAGACCGGAGAAATTCACGGGAGAGCCGTGCGTGAGGTGACCGCCGTTGGCGAGGTCCATGCCGAGCACGGTGTCTCCGAGGTTGCAGAGCGCCTGATAGACCGCAAAGTTGGCCTGCGCGCCGCTGTGCGGCTGCACGTTGGCATGCTCGGCGCCAAAAATCGCCTTGGCGCGGTCGCGGGCAAGATCCTCAACGATATCCACGCACTGGCAGCCGCCGTAATAGCGTTTGCCGGGGTAACCTTCCGCGTACTTGTTGGTGAGCACCGTGGATACCGCTGCCATCACTGCCGGGCTGACGAAGTTCTCCGATGCGATGAGTTCGATGTTGCTCCGCTGGCGGTCATACTCCGCCTTGACAGCCGCCCCTACCTCGGGATCGTGCGCCGTAAGAAAATCCATGACTTCCGTTACCATTCTCAAGCTCCTTTGCCGACAATTTTGAATAAAATTTTACAAATATTATACCAAGCCGACAGAAGAATTACAATTGGCGAAACAGAAAAAATTACAGCCGGGGCAAATTGGAAAATCGCGTCGCCTTTCTTTTGGTTTTGTGGTATCATGGCAGCAGGGAGTGGGATCATGAAAAACAAATCGGATATCCAGGCCATCATAGAGGCTTTAAAGCTATGCTACCCTGACGGGATCTGTTCGCTCAACTACGGAAAGGACTATGAACTGCTCTTTTCCGCGCGGCTTGCCGCTCAGTGCACCGACGAGCGGGTGAATAAAATCACACCGGCCCTCTTTTCCCGTTTTCCGACGCTGGAGGCCCTGGCCCTTTACGAAGCCCACCGGCAGGGTTTCTTCTGG
>CAZVHV010000087.1:0-7252 GCA_964627025.1 uncultured Oscillospiraceae bacterium
GAGCAGGGAGAGAAAGAGGAACAGCAGGGAAATTTGCGGCAGGAAGGTCAGCACTCCGCCGACACCTCTTATGATCCCGTCCGTTACCAGACTGTTTACCCAGCCCGCCACGCCGGAGGCGGTGAGGAACATGTCCGCCCAGCGGGAGAGGTAACCGTTGATCAGGATATCCACCTGATCGGAGAGAAAGGACCCGATCGGTCCGAAGGTAAGGGCAAACATAGAGAACATGAGAAGAAGGAAAACCGGGATCGCAAGATACCGGTTGGTGACGACCGAGTCGATCTTGTCCGAGAGGGTGAGGGCGTCGTGCGCGCGGCCCTTGACCACCGCGAGATGTACGATCCGCTGGATGAAGCGGTAACGGCTGTCGGCCACGAGTGTTTCCCGGTCGCCCAGGTCGTAGGAACCCTCATATTCCGCCGCAAGGGCGTTCACCTGTTCGGTCGTCGCGTCGCTCAGCCCCAGCGCGTTTTCCACCAGCTTATCGCCCTCGATGAGCTTGATGGAGGCCCAGTGAGCGGGGATGCCGACCGCATAGGCCCTGTCGTGGATCAGGGCGCCGATCTTGTGGTGGATCTCATGCGTATAGTCGTCGTAGAGGCCGTCCGGCTCCAGGGTAAAGCCGCCTTCCGCCTGTCTGTACGCGACGCGCAGCAGTTCCTCGATATTGCCGCCGGAGCGGGCGGTAATGGGGACGATGGGGATGCCCAGCGCTTTTGACAGCTTGTCGCAGTCAATGGTGTCGCCGTGGCGCTTTACCTCGTCCATGAAATTCAGGGCGAGCACGGTCGGGCGCTCCATCTCGAGCAGCTGGACGGTCAGATAAAGGTTGCGCTCGATGTTGGTGGCGTCCACGATGTTGATGATGGCGTCGGGATGTTCCTCCACGATAAAGTTGCGGGCGACGATCTCTTCCATAGAATAGGGGGAGAGCGAGTAGATGCCGGGCAGATCCACGATGGTGACGGGCTTGTCGTCCACCGAGGCGCGCCCTTCCACCTTCTCTACCGTGACGCCGGGCCAGTTGCCGACATATTGGTTGGAGCCGGTAAGGGCGTTGAAAAGGGTGGTCTTGCCGCAGTTCGGATTGCCCACGAGGGCCAGGCGCAGCTTTTTCCCCGCCCGGGCGCCGTGTCCCGACGGATCCTGGCTGTGAAACTTGCTTTCGTGGACGTGAGCCTCCTGCATCCTGCGCAGGGTATCGTCGTCCGGAATGTGCTGGACCATGCCGGTGCGTTTATGGACATGGGGCTGCTGGACCGGCGTTTCACCCGGAGAGCACAGAAGGATCTGCCGTGCGTCCTCCCGGCGCAGGGAGAGGTCATATCCCCGCAGCTTTACCTCCATCGGATCACCCAGCGGGGCGATCTTCTGTACATACACGGGAGTGCCGGGGGTGAGTCCCATATCCACCAGCCGCCGCTTGATGGGGCCCTTGTCGTTTCCGACCTGCTTAATGATGCCGCGCTGACCGGGCGAAAGATGATCCAGCGTTCTGCCCGTTTGACTAACGTCCTTGACCATGACTCAAGTCCTTCCAAAAAAGTTTGAATAGACTAACTTTGTTTTGCGAGTCTAATTAATTTACAATATCATACTACAACTGATGGGAAAAGACAAGCGGAAAATTCGCAGAAAAAACGGGCTGCCCCATGGGGCAGCCCGTGATGCGGCAGGGGGAGGGACGAAGGATCAGCGTCTGCGGCGTTTGCCGCCGTAACCGCCGCCGGAGTAGCTGCTGTAGCGCCTGCGTCCGGATGGTTTGCCGCGGCCCAGGACCATGCGGCGCAGGAGGAGAAAGACGGTCAGCAGGGCGAGAGCCGCAAGGACCAGGCGCACCCACAGCTGTGCAAAAAATGTCTGGATCCGATTCATGTAGTACAGCAGGCTGGAGCGTGAAACGTCGTTGGACGCGACCAGATTCAGCGTGCCGTACGATTTGCCCTGATAGGTGAGGGTGACGGTGCCCAGTACCTGGTCCTTTGTCACAGGCGCCTCGACGCTGTCGGCGTTGAGGGTGACCTCCTTCTGGAAGTCCGAGACGGACAAGTCGTTGGGGAGAGTTGCCTCCAGGGTGCCGTCCGGGTGGACGACTACCTGGGAAGCCTCTTTGGAAAGGGTGACGGGCACTTCAGTGATCAGGACGGAGGAGTCGAGGATGGTCTTGCGTGAAAAGTTCTGGAATCCCCACTGGAGCAGCCGCTTGCTTTCCGAGAAGGACTGATGGTCGGTGGTGCCGTCCTCGCGCGTCACGGACTGCGCGCCCAGCACCACGGCAAGAAGGGTGCGGCCGTTTTCCACGGCGGCCGAGACGAGGCACAGGCCGGCCTCGGGCGTGCTGCCCGTCTTGACGCCGATGGCGCTGGAATATGTATAGCCGGCATACCGCCAGTTGGACAGAAGGCCGTTCGTTGTGTAAAGATGGCGCGACGCGGAAAGATTGGTCGCGGGGATCGTGTACTCCGCGGTGCCGACGATCTTCCGGAAGGTCTGGTTTTTAAGCGCCTGCAGGGCCATCAGGGAAATATCGTACGCTGTGGTGTAATGATCCGGGTCGTGGAGTCCGTTCGGGTTGGCAAAGTGGGTATCCTTCATGCCGAGCTCGGCGGCCCGTTCGTTCATACGGGTGACGAAGGCGTCGGTGCTGCCGGCGACCGTTACGGCCAAAATATTGCACGCCTCATTGGCCGAAGCGACCAGCGCGCAGTACAGCAGCTGCTCCACGGTGAGCTGCTCCCCGGCCTGGATGTTCTGGGAGGAACCGTCGGGCGAAAGACCGACGAAGGCGTCGGCCGGCGCCGTGACGACGTTGTCCAGGGAAAGCTCCCCGCGGTCGACGGCTTCCAGGGTGAGCAGCGCAGTCATGATTTTGGTGATGCTGGCGGGATAGCGCTGGTCGTGGGCGCTCTGGTCGTACAGAACATCGCCGTGGTCGGCATCGACCAGAATGGCGGCGGTCGCTGCGACATTCATGTCTTCGATGGCGAGCGCGCTGACGGGCAGGAAAAGAGCGGCGAGCAGCGTGGCGGTAAGGAGGAGGGAGATGGTGCGGCGGAGAGAATTTTTCATAGGAAACTCCTGATTCATGTGCTATAATATCCAGTAAAGCGTCTATGCCATTTGCTTTGCTCGAACGACAGGCCTTTCGACGTTAAACGGTATTTGTTATTATAGCAAAATCGGGGCGTCAACGCAACAGGTGGAAGTAACAATGAAAATTTTAAAATTGGAAGGTAAGCTGTTTTTTCTCACGGCGGTAATGCTGGCGTTTTTCACCGGATGGTATCTGGGCGCCCGCAGCGGGGATGCGCCCTATAAGGTGACCACGCAGCGGAACGGAAACGCCTCCGCCGCTCCGACCTCCGCAGACCCTGCCGTCACGGAAAACCCGGCGCCCGGCCTGCTGAAAGGCGAGCGGATCAACATCAATACCGCTTCCGCGGCCGATTTGGAGCGCCTGCCGGGAATCGGAGAGAAGCGGGCGGCGGACATCGTCGCTTACCGGAAAGCGCACGGCCCGTTCCGCAGCGTGGAGGAGATCACCAATGTCTCCGGGATCGGAGAGGTGACGCTGCAGGCGCTGCGCGATTACATTACGGTGGGGGAGGAGTGACCGGGGTGCCGAAAATACTGGTGGTCGACGATGAAAAGGTGCTGGTGAAGGGCATCAAGTTCAATTTAGAAAATGAGGGCTATCAGGTGGAGGTCGGGTATGACGGGGAGGAAGGCGTCGCGCTTGCCCGCACCGGCTCCTTCGACCTGATCGTGCTCGATCTGATGATGCCGAAGATCGACGGCCTGCAGGCCTGCATGCGGATCCGGGAGTTTTCCAACGTCCCCATCATCATGCTCACCGCCCGGAGCGAGGATACCGATAAGATCATTGGCTTTGAATGCGGGGCGGACGATTATATCACAAAACCCTTCAACATTCTGGAGCTCAAGGCGCGTATCCGCGCCATGCTCCGCCGGTCCGGCGGCGGAGTTGAGAAGGAAAAGGAGACCAGAATCCAGCGGGGGCACATCACGCTGGACGCGGGCGGGCGGGCCGCATGGCGGGACGGGGTCCCTGTGGAGCTTACCGCGAAGGAATTCGACCTCGCCGAGCTCCTCATGCGCAACCCCGGCCGCGTTTACAGCCGCGAGCAGCTGCTGAACCTTGTGTGGGGGTATGAATATGCCGGCGATTACCGCACGGTGGATGTCCATGTGCGCCGTCTGCGCGAGAAACTGGAGATCGACCCCGCGAATCCGCGGTATATCCTCACGAAGTGGGGCGTCGGGTATTACTTCAAAGGCAATTGAAAAGGATGGGAGATGGCCGCAACATGATTTTGAGCGATAAGGGCGCGTCGTTGTTCCATTCGCTCCAGACCAAAGTGGCGATGACCTATATCGTTGTCATTGCCGCGGTGCTGACCCTCCTCAACACGTATCCGGTGATCGTTTCTCAGGACCTGGTCTTTCAGTCCAAGCAGACCTCTCTGCAAAACCAGGCGTCGGTGATGGCAAGCGCCCTGGCGGTGTCCGAGACCCTGACGGCGGAGAGCGTGGGACAGGCCATGCTGCTGCTCGACGATATGAGCCTCACCCGGGTCATCGTGACCGATGCCTCCGGCCTGATCCTCTATGATACCGAGGAGGGGGAGGACACCCTCTACCATTATGCCCTCTTCGGGGAAATCGCCTCGGCGCTCCGGGGCAACGATGTGTTCCACTCGGATTACCGGGACAAAGCCTTCCACAGCTGGGCCGCAGCGCCCGTTATGGCGCGCGGCGTCAATATCGGCGCCGTCTATCTCTATGAAAACGACACCGAGCAGGGAGCCCTCCTTTTCGGTATCCAGTCCAATCTCCGCACCATTTCCATCGTGATCTGCGCCCTCGTCCTGCTGCTCTCCGCTTTTTTCTCGCAGATCCTCACCCGCCGCATCGCCGCCCTGCTGAGCGCCATCCGCATCGTGCGGGAAGGGGAGTACAGCCACCGGGTGCAGCTCTCCGGCAGGGACGAGCTGGCTCAGCTGGCGGGGGAATTCAATCAGCTGACCGACCGCCTTCAGACCATCGAGGAGGTGCGCCGCCGCTTCGTCTCCGATGCCTCGCATGAGCTGAAGACGCCGCTGGCCTCCATCCGGCTGCTCAGCGACTCCATCCTTCAGAACAGAGAGATGGACAGCGGGACAACCCGGGAATTTGTGGCCGATATCGGGGAGGAGGCCGACCGCCTGACGCGCATCACGGAGAAACTGCTCACCCTCACCCGGCTGGACGCCGGCTACAGGACGCAGACCGAGCCGGTAGATGTCAAAACCGTGGTGGAAAAAGTCTGCCATATGCTCAAGCCGCTGACCCGCGAACTGGGGGTGCGCATCGAGACCTCGCTGGCGGAGGGCTGCATCATCCGCGCCACCGGGGACGACCTCTATCAGGTGGCCTTCAATCTGATCGAAAACGCGGTAAAGTACAATCTTCCGGGCGGAAAGGTCATTGTGACCCTTGCGAAGGACGAGGAAAACGCCACCCTGTGCGTGGAGGACACCGGCGTCGGCATCCCGGAGGAGGATCTGCCGCGGATTTTCGACCGCTTCTACCGGGTGGACAAGGCGCGCAGCCGCGCCGCCGGCGGGACTGGCCTGGGCCTTTCCATCGTGCGGGACACCGTGCGTCAGCACGGCGGAAGCGTCACCGCCTCCCGGCGCGCGCGGGAGGGGACCTGCTTTACGGTCACCTTCCCGAGCTGGAGGGAGGAGACCGAGTTATGAAAAAAGGGCTGCTGATGGCGCTTTCTCTGCTCCTCCTGCTTGCCGCCTGCAGCGGAGGCACCCGGAGCGCCGGCGGGGAGAACGGGTTTGCCATTTACTATGCGACCCGTCAGCCGGAGACAAACGGGAAGGCGATCGACAGCGAATACCACACCCTGCCGGAGGGCGTGGAACCCGTGGAGGCCATGGTCGCGCTGCTGCTGGCCGCCCCCCGCTCGGCCGAGCTCGCCTCCCCAATTCCGTCCGGGGTCTCCCTGATCGACTGGTCGGTGACGAAGGGCGTGCTCAATCTGGAGTTTTCCGAGGGGTACGGAGGCCTTTCCGGGATCGACCTCACCATCGCCGACTACTGCATCACGCTGACGCTGTGCCAGCTGGATGAAGTGCAGTCGGTCGTGATCTCCGTGGAGGGGAATCTGATCCCTTCCCGCTATTATCAGGCACTGCGCAGCTCCG
Organism: uncultured Oscillospiraceae bacterium; assembly: GCA_964627025.1. GTDB lineage: Bacteria > Bacillota > Clostridia > Oscillospirales > Oscillospiraceae > JAEWRY01. The sequence continues at coordinate 6,222 of CAZVHV010000087.1, forward strand.
ATGTTCTCCTCTCCGCCACCGAGGATGATCCGGTCTATGCCACGGCGGACCTCTATTTTCCAAAAGCGGACGGAACGGGGCTGGGCGTGGAGCGCCGGGACGTGCTGGCCGGGGGCGGCGTCACCCGCAGCGAGGCCCTGGTGACGGCGCTGATGAAGGGGCCGGAGGATGAGAAGCTGCGCACCCTGATCCCGTCAGGCGCGACCCTGCTGTCCGCCAAAGTGGAAAACGGCGTATGCTACGTCGATTTTTCCGCCGCGTTTTCAGCGGACATGCCGGCGGATGAACGGGAGGGCGTGCTGCTGCTCTACTCCATCGTAGATACCCTGTGCACCCTCAACGGGGTGGACGAGGTACAGCTCCTGATAGAGGGGGAGGCGCCGGAATCCTACGCCGGCATCCCCACGCGGACGCCGCTGGAGCCTGATTTCACCCTTGCGAAAAGTAATTGACAGGTCGGGACGAATTGTGTAGGATAGATGAAATATCAACCGCTTCTGCCTTGATTCGTCATCCGAAGCCGTCTGTTAACCGAAAAAATGGATTTTCTGTCCGAAATCCAAGGAGAGGAAGAACTGCACATGAGTGACTACAGACCAGGGACCGATTGCCTGCACGCCGGCTACAGACCGGGGAACGGCGAGCCGAGAAACATCCCCATTATCCAGAGCACCACATTCCGATATGAGACCAGCGCTCAGATGGGGGCGCTGTTTGACCTGGAGTCCGAAGGCTACTTTTATACCCGCCTTCAGAACCCGACCAGCGATAAGGTGGCGGCCAAGATCGCCGCGCTGGAGGGGGGGACCGCCGCCCTGCTGACCTCCTCCGGTCAGGCGGCCACCTTCTACGCCATTTTCAACCTCTGCTCGGAAGGCGACCACGTGGTGGCATCCTCCGCGCTTTACGGCGGGACCTACAACCTTTTTTCCAGCACCATGAGGCGTATGGGCATCGAGTTCACCTTCGTCCCGCCCGAGTGCTCGGCCCGGGAGCTCGACGCGGCCTTCCGTCCCAACACCAAGGCGGTT
>CAZVHV010000088.1:0-7251 GCA_964627025.1 uncultured Oscillospiraceae bacterium
GCCACAGCAGCTTGTTGTGGTTGGTAAAGGTACGCGTACCGATCCGGATGGTTTTCGTGGATACGATGTTTGCGATGGTCTCCTGGTTCATGCATTCGATGGCCAGCTTCGCCATATCCGCGGCCGTGGAATAGTGATCGTCATCATTGAGCCCATTCGGGTTCGCAAAATGCGTATGTTCCATTCCGAGCGAGGCCGCCCGCTGGTTCATCCAGTCCACAAAGGTCTCCACATCTCCGGCGCAGTACCCTGCCACAGCCGTTGCCGCATCGTTGCCCGAGACCAGAAGCATCCCGTAAAGCAGGGTCTCCAGCGTCACCTGCTCCCCGGCCTTCAGGTACATCGACGAGCCCTCCACGTTTGTCCATTCCGGCTCGATCTCAACAAGGTCCGAAAGGTCCGGGTGAGATTCCACCGCTACCAGAGCGGTCATCAGCTTGGTAATGCTTGCGATCGCCCGCGGCTCATCGGCGTTCTTCTCATAGAGGACCCGTCCGCTCTCCGCATCCACCAAAACGGCGGAGGCGGCAGCATTCTCGGGTGCGGCCGCGGCGGCGGGAAGGGAAAAGAGGCCGCAAAAAAGCACGGCGGTCAAAAACGCCGAAAAAATTCGCTTCAGACAGCATCACCCCAAAAACTCGGTGATGCTATTATGGAGTCAAAGGGCGCTATTTATCCTTGTCCTGCTGCTTTTCGAGAAAGCCGGTCACCTTATCCACCAGATCTGGCACCATCTCCACGACCCTGTCGAGCGTGCTGCCTGCCGGACTGGCCACGGGAAGCAGTTTTACACTTTCCCCGTTCACGATAAGAAAGGCCACGGGGGAAATGTTGACGCCGGCGCCGCTGCCGCCGCCGAAAGCGTTTTCCGCATCCGGCTTCTGATTCTTGGAGGTAAAATCGCTCCCGCCCGAGGCAAAGCCGAAGGAAAGCCTGGAAACCGGAATGAGGATAACGCCGTCGCCCGCGGGAATCGGCTCTCCCACGATGGTGTTGACGTCTACCATCTCGCGGATCTTCTGAAGCGTAGTCGCCATAAGTTCGTTGATGGGATGGTTCTTTTCCATAATTTACACCGCCTCATTTATTTTTTGTTTCTTTTTCTGGCTTCTCAGCAGTTTAAACAGTTTCCAGCCCACCACCGCGCCAAGGACCACGCCCTGCCCGATGGTAAGGGATAAAACGGCATAGATCGCAACAATGGGACCGGATGCCTGAAAATCCACGGAAGTCCTGAGCTGCCGCTCCCGTACATTGAAATTATGCTCAATCAGCGGCCAAAGCATACCCAGCGCGGCGTTGGAAAGGCCGAAGCCCAGCGCCGCCTCCGCGGGATCCGGCGCACCCCAGACAAGCTCCAGGTCGATCTTGTCGATGCGTATTTTTTCCTTGAAGCGTCCGGCAGCCTCGGCGGCGATTGGAAGGAATTTTCGGACAAGATTCAGGTTTCCGCCTTTTTGGACGGGCTGCGGAGCGGCAGGCTTCCGCTCCTTTCCCGTTTGCTTTTCCCTCTTTTTGCGCTTCGGAGGCTTGTCCTTTTTTTTCACGGGAAATACCGGAAACCGGATCGGTCCGATCCGCACCCCGACTCTCAGCCCGGAACGGTCATATGCCACGTCCGCCCCAACGCGCAAAAAGGAAATCAGCCACAGTACCAGGAGAATCAGCAACGGGATCATCCAAAGCCGCATGACATCACTCCTCCGATGATTTCACTTCCGCATCCTCCGGCGCCGGACTCTCCGCCCCGCGCATCCGCTCGATGGCCGTCTGCATCTCCATCGTGATCTGCCCATCCTCGGAAGAGGCGGCAGGCAGTTCCGGCAGTTCCTCCAAACTGGAAAGTCCGAAGGAACGCAGGAAGGTTTTGGTGGTACGGTAAAGAATCGGCCGTCCCGGCACCGGCAGGCGTCCGCATTCCTCGATCAGTTCCCGCTCCAGGAGCAGTCCCACGGTGTAGGCGCTGTCCACGCCGCGGATCTGGTCTACATAAGCGCGGGTAACAGGCTGGTAGTAGGCGATCACAGCCAGCACCTCCAGCGCCGGCTGCGAGAGCTTGGCGGGCCTGCGGCTCTCAAAAGTCCTGCGGATCAGATCGGCATATTCCGGCGCGGATGCAAGCTGATAGCTGCTGTCCAAGCGCAGCAGCCGAATGCCGCGGCGCTCATAGCTGTAACGGTCGGCCAAGCGCTGGCATACGGCATCCACGGTAGCCTTGTCCACTTCCAGAGTGAGCGAAATGCGCTCTGTTCCCACCGGCTCCCCGGCGGCAAAGAGGATCCCTTCAATCGCCGACTCCAATTCCTTCAGTTCCATCCCATCATTCTCCTATCCGGCTCCCGTGGACTGCCGCCCCGGGCGGCGGAAGGGATTTCGCCTCAATAACTGTCCGCTGTGATTTCCGGCACCTCACCGCCCGCCTCCTGCACGCAGGTTACCGTGCAGTCTTCTCCGGTGCCTTCCAGCCGCACCCGTCTGGCCCTGCACAGTTCGAGCACGGCGATAAAGGTCGCCACCACCTCCGAACGGCTTCTGTTCCCGCGGAACAGGGCCCGGAACCGGCTGATACCGAGACGCAGCAGGGACTGCAGAATCTCCGCGGCCTTGTCCGCCACCGGGTAAGGCTCACGCCCGACAATGCCTTCAAACGCAGCCATGGGGGGCGGCAGCTTATCACCGCTCCGCTCCAGCACCTGGCCCATGGCACGGCGCAGATCCTCTTTCTCATGGATGTAGCGATAGGTTTTATCTGCCGGCAGGGTCTCGGGCGGTTTGATGATGTAGTTGCAGCCGCGACGATACCGCTGCTCCAGTGCGCCTGTCACCGCCTTGATCTTCCTGTAGTTTTCGTGGCACTTGTGCGCCTCCAGCGACGCCATGAGCTGCTCCATCTCGGACATGGCTTCCGCATCGTCGAGGGAAAGCAGCATCCTGGTCTTGATATACATCAGGTGAGAGGCCATGGAAATAAATTCGCTCGCGATCTCCAGATCCAGGCTCTTGCGCTGCTCCATCCACTCCAGGTACTGGCCGAGCAGCAGGGAGATCTGAATATCCTTGATTTCCATCTTATTTTTGCTGAGCAGGTGGAGGATCAGGTCGAGAGGTCCGACAAAGTCCTCCAGATCCTCACTTCTGGCCTTCACGACACCTTCCAGGTGATAGATGGGACTTTCCATGGCTTTGCCTCCGGTCAGAGCAGGGATGTGATGAGGTCATACGGCCATCTGGCAGCTGCGTCCAGAAGGTTATAAATAGCGCTGAGGCTGGCAAGAAGCGGACCGTTCAAATATCCCATCCACAAGATCGCCATCAGGATCAGGATGCCGTAGCGTTCAAAGCGCAGCATGGTATAATACAGGCCCTCCGGCAGCAGCGCGCCGAACACCTTGAACCCATCCAGCGGAGGAAACGGGATCAGGTTGAACAGACCCAGGCCGATGCTCAGCTGCGCCATGCTGTAAAAGAATCTCAGCGCGACGGGAAGCAGAGAGGCCGCGCTGCTTGACCCGTAAAAGGGCAGGATGGCGTAACAGAGGAGCAGGGACACATAGGCCAGAAGAAAGTTGGACATCGGTCCGGCAAGTGCGGTGATTGCCATGCCGCTCCTGGGATTTTTGAAATGACGCATATCCACGGGTACCGGCCTCGCCCAGCCGAAACCGACCACCACCAGCATCAGCGCGCCGAAGGGGTCGATATGCCGCAGGGGGTTGAAGGAAAGCCGGTGGCTCTCCTTGGCGGTCGGGTCTCCGAGCCAGTAGGCCGCAAGGCCGTGGCTCACCTCATGGACCATGATGCACAGCAGGACGGCCGTCACACGGAGCAGCAGGTCCAGCATCCCGGTCCAGTCAAATTGGTTCATCAAACTATTCATCGTTACACTGTCCCTATTATATCACGTGATTCCTCAGCGTGCCAATACCTTCCACTTCGACTTCCACAATATCGCCCGGGTGCATGGGACCGATGCCAGCCGGGGTTCCGGTGGCCACCACGTCGCCCGGCTCAAGGGTCATGGATGCGGTAATGAACGCGATCAGGTCTGGAATCCGGTTCATAAGCAGCGACGTACGGGCGGACTGGACGGTCCGGCCGTTGAGTCTGGTCTCCAGTTTCAGGTCGCCGGGGTCAAGATCACCGGCGATCCACGGGCCGAAAGCGGCAAACCCATCCATGCTCTTGCTGCGCGTCCACTGCCCGTCCTCGCTCTGAACATCGCGGGCGGTGAGGTCGTTGAAGCAAGTATACCCCAGTATGTACGACATGGCGTCGGCAGGCTTGACGTTTTTCGCAGTCCTGCGGATAACGAAGGCCAGCTCGCCCTCGTAATCCAGGCGCTTTACAAAGTCCGGCGCGGAAACCGCTCCCTCGTGGCAGTTGACGCAGTTCGGGCCCTTGAGGAAAAGGATGGGCCGGTCCGGCACCTCCCCGCCCAGCTCCATTGCATGGTCGTAATAGTTTTTCCCGACACACACGATCTTGGTCGGAACAGACGGAGCGAGCAGTCTGCAGGCTGCAAGGGGAAGAGAACCGCCGTCGTAGCGCAGCCTTTCATAGGGCGCTTCCGACAGGGTGAGCACCCTATCGTCCTTCACTACGCCCCAGCAGGGGCCGTCCTCTCCCTGAAAACGGACATAATTCATATCGAACGTCCCTCCACATGATCGAGAATCAGGTTCAGCAGCTGTTCCCTGCCGGTCCCTTTTTCCGCAGAAAAAGGGATCAGCAGAACCTTCTCGTCCAGGGCGAGTGTTTCCCGAATGGTGTCCAGATTGGCGGCAAGCTCACTTTTTTTTACTTTATCCAGCTTGTTGGCCACGACCACGAAGGGGCGGCCGCTCTCCTGGAACCAATTGCACATGGTGCAGTCGTCCTCGGTAGGCCGGTGCCGCGAATCCACGATCATCACGCCCAGGGTCATCAGGGATGTGTCGGCGAACCATGTTTCGATCAGCTTTCCCCATCGGTCACGCTCCGTCTTGGATACTTTGGCGTAGCCATAGCCGGGCAAATCCACCAGATAGAACGCCTTGTCGATCAAAAAATAGTTGATATGCGTCGTTTTTCCGGGCGCCGCGCCTACCCGGGCAAAATTCTTCCGGTTCAGGATTTTGTTGATGACGGAGGACTTGCCCACGTTGGAGCGGCCGGAAAACACCACCTGGGGCAGCCTGTCGCGGGGAAAGTCTTCTTTCTTAACGGCAGAGCGGATAAATTCCGCCTTATTCAAATTAAGTGTCTTAAGCGTCATTCTGCGTCTCCTTGGATCATAATGGCAGAGAGCCCTCCACGGCTGCCCTCCGGTATTATTGTTTCAGCGTAAGGCGGCCATCCGCCTGCTTTGCCTCCGCCGGAAGATCGGCCAGTTCTGGGATGGCTGTCGGCTGCAGGTTCAGGGCATGGGCCAATACGGTGTCCACATGCTCTACCGGGATGAACTGCAGGGCGGCGCGTACCGTCTGATCGATTTCCTCCAGATCCTTTTCATTGTCCAGCGGAATGATGACGGTACGGATGCCGTTGCGCAGAGCGGCCATTGTCTTCTCCTTCAGGCCGCCGATCGGCAGGACGCGGCCGCGCAGGGTCACCTCGCCCGTCATGGCCAGATCGCGCTTCACCGGGGTGCCCGTGAGGGCTGAGACCATGGCGACAACGATGGCGATGCCCGCCGACGGGCCGTCCTTCGGCACAGCGCCTTCCGGGAAGTGGACGTGGATATCCTTCTTCTGATAAAAGTCCGCCTCGATCCCAAGCTGAGCAGCGCGGCTGCGGATATAGGTGAGCGCGGCGTGGGCAGACTCCTTCATCACGTCGCCCAGATTTCCGGTCAGTTCGATCTTGCCGGACCCGGGCACCACATTGGCCTCCACCTCCAGCAGCTCGCCGCCGACACTCGTCCAGGCCAGACCGTTGACCACCCCGACCTGCTCCGCAAGCGCGCGCTTTTCCGGATGATATTTTCGGATACCCAGATAGGTCTCCAGGTTATCGCCTGTAATGTCTATTTGCTTTACACCGTCTGATACAAGTTTCATTGCGACCTTTCTGCAAAGTGTCGCAATCTCTCGTTCCAGCATGCGGACGCCAGACTCCCGGGTATAGGACGCAATGAGCTCACGAATGGCATCATCGGTGATCCGAATCTGATTCCGTTTCAGCCCATGGCGTTTTTGTTCCTTTGGAATCAGATATCGCTTGGCGATCTGCAGCTTTTCTTCATCGGTGTAGCTGGTAAGCTCGATGATCTCCATCCGGTCGAGCAGCGGACGCGGGATGGTTGAGGTCGTATTGGCGGTGGTGATGAACAGCACCTCGGAGAGATCGAAGGGCAGCTCTAAAAAGTGGTCGCGAAAGGTGCTGTTCTGCTCGGAATCCAGGACCTCCAGCAGAGCGGAGGCCGGGTCGCCGCGGTAGTCGCTGCCGAGTTTATCGATTTCATCGAGCAGCAGAAGCGGGTTGCTGCTCCCGGCCTGCTTGATGGCAGAGATGATACGACCCGGCATAGCGCCGACGTAGGTCTTTCTGTGGCCTCTGATCTCCGCTTCGTCATGGATGCCGCCCAGGGAGATCCGCGCCATCTTGCGCCCTGTCGCCCTGGCCACGGATTTGGCGATGGAGGTCTTGCCCACACCCGGCGGGCCGACAAGGCAGATGATCTGTCCTTTCAGATCCGGAGCCAGTTTTTTAACCGCAAGAAATTCGAGAATACGCTCCTTGACCTTCTCCAAACCGTAATGATCGGCATCGAGCACCTTGCGGGCAGCCTCCACATCGACACGCTCCCTGGTCTTTTTACTCCACGGCAGTTCCAGACAGATATCCAGATAGTTGCGGAGAACGGTGGCCTCGGAGGAACCGAATGGCTGCTTTTCGAGGCGTCCAACCTCCTTGAGCAGCTTCTCCATCACCTCTTTGGGCAGTTTCGCCTTGGAGATGGCGGTGCGGTACTCGGCGATCTCGCTGTCTCCGGCTCCCTCCCCTTCTCCCAGTTCGCTCTGGATCACCTTTAACTGCTCCCGGAGATAGTAATCCCGCTGACCGCGGCTCATGTGTTCCCGCACCTTGGACTGCATGTCCTGTTCCAGCCCCAGGATCTCGACCTCGCGGCGCAGGATCTGATTTAAGCGCTCCAACCGCCGCACGGGACGCAGTTCCTCTAAAATCGCCTGCTTATCCCCCGCGCGCATAACGATGTTCTGGGCAATATAGTCCGCGATATATCCGGGGTCGTCGCTCGCCAACACCCGC
>CAZVHV010000089.1:0-7167 GCA_964627025.1 uncultured Oscillospiraceae bacterium
TCTTCTGCGAGAGCCCGCGGGTGGCCGAGCGCGCGAAGAACTACCTCTGGCAGCTCCACGAGGACGTCAAGCTGCTCCTTGAAAGCGGGGCCATCGCGGGCGGGGGGGCGGTCTTCGCCCGCACCTTCGCCGAGCTGACCGCCGTGCTCGAGGACTTCCCGCTGGTGTTTCTGGACTCCTTCGCCGCCTCGTCCTACCCCGCGGCCCCCCGCACCCTCCTCGCGGTGGCGGCCAAGCAGCTGCCCGCCTTCGGCGTGAGCCTCGACGCCGCGGCGGCCGACCTCGCCCAGTACCAGACGGCGGGCTTCAGCGCGGTGGTGCTGGTGGCCAGCGAGCAGCGGGCGCTGAACCTCCAGGCCCTCCTGCGCGAGCAGAAGCTCCGCGCGGCGGTGGATTTCCAGCTCCACGGCCTGCCCGCCCCGGGCGGGACGGTCATCGCCGTGGGCCATCTGTCGGCCGGCTTCGAGTACCCCGCCGTCCGCGTGGCGGTGCTCACCGAGGGCCGGGCCGAGCCGGGCAAAAAGCGCCGGAAGCCCCCCGCCACCAGCCGCCAGAAGCTGGACAGCTACGCCGACCTCGCGCCCGGCGACCTGGTGGTGCACGAGCACCACGGCATCGGCCGCTACACCGGCATGGTGAAGATGCCGGTGGACGGGGTGGACAAGGATTACGTCAAGATCACCTACGCCGGGGCGGACGTCCTCTACGTCCCCGCCACCCAGCTCGACCTGGTCTCCAAATACATCGGCTCGGGCGAGGACAGCGAGACGCGCAAGCTCTCCAAGCTCGGCGGCGCCGAGTGGGAGCGGGCCAAGACGCGGGCGCGCGCGGCGGCCAAGCAGCTGGCGCAGGGGCTGATCAAGCTCTACGCCGAGCGGCAGAAGCTGCCCGGCTTCGCCTTCCCGTCCGACTCCCCGTGGCAGAAGGACTTCGAGGACCGGTTCGAGTACACCGAGACCGAGGACCAGCTCCGCTGCATCGCCGAGGTCAAGCGCGACATGGAGCGCCCCATGCCCATGGACCGCCTGCTCTGCGGCGACGTGGGCTACGGCAAGACCGAGGTGGCCCTGCGCGCCGTCATGAAGTGCGTGCTGGGCGGCAAGCAGGCGGCCATCCTGGTGCCCACCACCGTTCTGGCCCGCCAGCACTACCTGACCGCCGTGAGCCGCTTCGACCAGTTCCCGGTGTCCATCGACACGGTCAGCCGCTTCCGCACCCCGGCCCAGATGAAGGAGACCCTGCGGAAGCTGTCGGACGGCTCGGTGGACCTGCTCATCGGCACCCACCGCCTGCTGCAGAAGGACGTGAAGTTCAAGGACCTCGGCCTGCTGGTGGTGGACGAGGAGCAGCGCTTCGGGGTCACGCACAAGGAAAAGCTCAAGGAGCTGGCCCGCCAGGTGGACGTGCTCACCCTCTCGGCCACCCCCATCCCCCGGACGCTCAACATGGCGCTGTCCGGCATCCGCGACATGTCCACCCTCGAGGAGCCGCCTGCCAACCGCCAGCCGGTGCAGACCTATGTGCTCGAGCACGACTGGTCGGTGCTGGCCGACGCCATGCGCCGGGAGCTGGAGCGCGGCGGGCAGGTCTACTACCTCCACAACCGGGTGGAGACCATCAGCCGGACGGCCGCCCGCATCGCCGCCATGCTGGGGCCGGACATCCGGGTGGCGGCGGCGCACGGCAAGATGACCCAGGACGAGATCTCGGACGTGATGAGCCGGATGACCGACGGCGAGGTGGACGTGCTGGTGTGCACCACCATCATCGAGACGGGCATCGACATCTCCAACGTCAACACCCTCATCATCGAGGACGCCGACCGGCTGGGCCTGGCCCAGCTCCACCAGATCCGCGGGCGGGTGGGCCGCTCGGCCCGCCGCGCTTACGCCTACATGACCTACCGCCAGGGCAAGGTGCTCACCGAGGTGGCCGCCAAGCGCCTGTCGGCCATCCGCGAGTTCGCCGAGTTCGGCTCGGGCTTCAAGATCGCCATGCGCGACCTCGAGATCCGCGGCGCGGGCAACGTGCTGGGGCCCGAGCAGTCGGGCTTCCTCATGAGCGTGGGCTACGACATGTACCTGAAGCTGCTGGAGGAGGCCGTGCTCGAGGCGCGCGGGGAGCCGTCGGCCCGGCCCGCCGAGTGCGCCGCCGACCTTTCGGTGGCCGCCACCATCCCGGACGCCTACGTCCCCTCGCCCGAGCAGCGGATGGATCTCTACCGCCGCATCGCCCGCATCCGCACCGAGGAGGAGGCCGACGACCTCACCGACGAGCTCATCGACCGCTACGGCGACCCCCCGCGGACGGTCAACGCCTTGGTCGCGGTCGCCCTGCTGCGCGCCCGGGCCGCCGAGGCGGGCATCACCGAGATCTCGCAGAAGGGCGGCAACCTCAACTTCTACGTCACCGCGCCCGACTTCAGCCAGGTGGCCGCCCTGTGCGGCGACCCGGGCTACCGCGGCCGCCTGCTCTTCTCGGCCGGGGAGCGCCCCTACCTCTCCCTGCGCCTGAAAAAGGGCGAGGATGTCCTGCGCCTGGCCCAGCTCCTGGTGGAGCACTACGGCAAGGTCCGCGCCGGCGGCGCGGATTGAGCCTCCGAACGCGCAAAACGCCCGCAGCCTTACGGCTGCGGGCGCTTTTTTCGCCGCTACATTTTTTTGGCGTAATACTTCGCGAGGGTGACCGACACCACGAGCTGCAGCAGCAGCACCGACGCCACCAGCACGACGGCCGTGAGTTCGACCCGCATCAGGGCCATCGCCGGCACGGCCGCGACGAGGGCGGCCATGGTCACCCGGTTGGCCGCGGCCCCGACTTTTTCCCGGATGCGGGCGTCCCGGTCGTCGCCCTTCGCCTTGTTCTTTTTCTGTGCCAACGCTTTTTCCTCCTCCTTTGCGATCATGCGCGCCCCGAGAAAGCTCCCCAGCCCGAGGCAGAAGACCGCGGCGCCCGAGCCGAGGCACAGGGCCGCTGCCGCTTTGAACGGTTCCGCGGTCAGGACGAACCCGCCGCAGTAGAACGCCGCCGCGCCCGCGGCCGCGGCCAGGAGGAACAGCCAGTTTTTCGCCTGTTTCATGCGTCTCTTTTTCCCTCCCCGCCGTTCACTTCGTTCACCGCGCGCTCGAGCGCGTTGAGGATGTTTTCGTAGCCGGTGCAGCGGCACAGGTTGCCCGAGACGAGGCGGCGCAGCTCCTCGCGGGTGTAGGTCCTGCCGGTGTTGAGGATGGCCACCGCCGACATGATGATGCCGGGGGTGCAGAAGCCGCACTGGACGGCGGCCTCCTCGATGAAGGCTTTCTGGATGGGGGAGAGTTCACCGTTCTCCCCCTGCAGGCCCTCGACGGTGAGGATGGATTTCCCCTCGGCCCACGCGGTGAGGTAGATGCAGGAGGTGATCGCCGTCCCGTCCACCAGAACGGTGCAGGCCCCGCACTCGCCCACGTCGCAGCCCTTTTTCACGCTGGTGAGACCGAGCCGGCCGCGCAGGGTGTCGGCCAGCGACTCGCGCGGGTCGTAGGCCACCTCGACCGCCCTGCCGTTGACGGTGCAGCGCAGGATCTCTAACATGCCGGAACACCTCCTCCGTTGATGACCGCCTGGCGCAGCGCCCGGGCGGACAGCTCGCGGACCAGCTGGACCCGGAACTCCTTCGAGGCGCGCCAGCTCGTGCGGGGGTTCACGTCGGCGAGGGCCAGTCCGCCGATCTTCGCGACGGCCTCGTCGATGGGCAGGCCCGCCGTGCCCGCCTCGGCGGTGGGGGCGCGCAGGGGCACCGGCCCGGCCACGCCGAAGGCGAGGCGCACCTCCTCGGCCCGGGCCTTGTCGGGCGAGAGCTTCACGAGGCAGGAGACCCCCAGGGTGGCGATGTCCATGGCGCTGCGCTGGGCGTATTTGATAGAGTGGCCGGAAAAGCCCTCGTACCGGTCCCTCGGGATGAGCAGCTCGGTGAGCAGCTCGGCGGGCCGCAGGTCCACCCTGCCCACCCCCTTGTACCACCGTGAAATGGGGATGTCGCGCTGCCCGCCGGGGCCGCGCACGCGGAGCACGGCGTCCAGCGCCATGAGGGTGGGGGCCGAGTCGGCCGAGGTGATGCCGTTGCAGACGTTCCCGCCGATGGTGCCCATGGCCCGCAGCTGGGGCCCGCCCGCCTGGTCGGCCGCCTCGCCCAGCACCGGGACGAAGCGGCGGATCAGCGCGCTCCCGGTGACGCCGCGGAAGGTGGTGAGTGCGCCGATATGCAGGGTCCCGTCATCGTCCAGGGTCACCCCCGAAAGCCCGGGGAGGTCGTGGATGGACACCAGCCGGCACCCCGCAAGCTCGCCCTCGCGCACCTTGATGAGCACGTCGGTGCCCCCGGCGATGACGACGGCGGCGGGGTCCCGCTCCAGCGCGGCGACGGCGTCCTCCACCGAGGTCGCCCGGTAGAGGGATGTAAGATCGAACATCAGACCAGCCCTCCCTTCACAAATTCCTCCAGCAGCTTCTGCGGATTGAGCGGCAGGCTGTTGACGGCGATCCCGGTGGCGTGGAGCAGGGCGTTGCGGAGGGCGGGGGCCACGGGGATGGTGGGCGGCTCGCCCAGCGACTTGTTGCCGAAGGGGCCGCTGGGGTCGTCGGTCTCCACGAACAGGGCGGTCAGCGCGGGGTGGTCGGTCGCCGTGGGGATCTTGTAGTCCAGGAAATTGCCGTTGAGCAGCCGCCCCTTCTCGTCGTACTGCATCCGCTCGGACAGGGCGTAGCCCAGCCCCATGCTCATGCCGCCGTGGACCTGCGCCTCGGCCAGCTTGGGGTTGATGAGCCGCCCCGAGTCGTGGACGTTGCAGATGCGCAGCACTTTGATCCGCCCCAGGGGGATGTCCACCTCCACCTCGGCGAAGCAGCAGCCGAAGGAGAAGGTGTTGTCGGTGCAGTGGCTGGTGACCTCGGCGGTGATATGCCGCGAGTCGGTCCTGGAGTAGAAAGCCCCGGTGGCGAGGGCCTCCAGCGAGAGCAGGGCCTCGCCGTCCGCGGCGCCGGCCACGTCGCGCCCCCGGATGGCGAGGGTTTCGGCCGGGAGGTCCAGCAGCCCGGCGGCGTAGTCGAGCAGCTTTCCGCGGAATTCCTCGCCCGCCTTTTTGATGGCCTTGCCGGTGACGTAGGTCTGGCGGGAGGCGTAGGCGCCGGTGTCGAAGGGGGCGGTGTCGGTGTCCTGAGTGGAGATGATGTGGACGTCCTCGCTGGGGATGCCGATGGCCTCGGCGGCCATCTGGACGAAGACGGTGTCGGCGCCCTGGCCGATCTCGGTCGCGCCCAGCTGCAGCTGGACGGTGCCGTCCTGGTTGAGCACGATGCGGGCCGAGCTGGTCTCCAGCGTGATGGGATAGACCCCCGTTTTGTAGGAGAAGACCGCCATGCCCACGCCGCGGCGGACCGGGCCGGTCTGGCCGGCGTACGCCTTCCGCTTTTCCGCCCAGCCGATGACCGCCGCGCCCTTCTCCATGCACTCGCGCAGGCCGGTGGAGTGGCAGGTGATGCCGGTGAAGGGGTCGCGGTAGCCGAGGGGCATGATGTTTTTCAGGCGGAGCTCGTAGGGGTCGAAGCCGTATTTCTGCGCGAGGTCGTCCATCATGCACTCGAGGGCGAAGTCGCACTGCGGGATGCCGTAGGCCCGCATGGCCCCGGTGGTGCCGACGTTGGTGAAGACGCTGTAGGCCTCGCTCCGGTGGCCCACCCGGTCCAGATAGGTCTGGCGGAAGCCGGTGACGGCGTTGCTCACGATGGCGTGGCCGTGGGAGGCGTAGCCGCCCTGGTTGGAGACCGCGACGCACGCGCGGGCCATGAGGTTCCCGTCGCGGTCCACCGCCGCGCGCACGTCGAAGGAGATGGCGTGGCGCGAGCGGGTGTTGCGGAAGGTCTCCTCGCGGGTCAGCTCGAGCTTGACCGCGCGCCCGCCCACCAGGGTGGTGAGGTAGGCGTTGAGCGGCTCGTAGAGCACCTCCTGCTTGTTGCCGAAGCCGCCGCCGATATAGGGCTTGATGACCCGGACGCCGCCCCAGCCGATGCCCAGCGCCTGCCCGATCACGCGGCGCACGATGTGGGGGATCTGGGTGGAGGTGACGACCACGATGCGCCCGCCCTCCATATAGGCATAGGAGACCGGGTTCTCGATGTGGCAGTGCTGCACCTGCTGGGTCTCGTAGCGGCCGCGGAACGGATAAAATTCCGGGCAGGCCAGGGCCTCATCCACGCTCGCGAAATCGGGCGAGGCGAGCGGGGTCTCGGCCACGGTGTACTTTAAAATGTTGTCCGGATACTCGTCGTGGATGGCCCCGGCCCCCGGGGCCATGGCCTGCTCGGGGGTGACGAGGGCGGGGTACTCCTCGTATTCCACGCGGATGGCCCGCAGGGCCCGCTCGGCGGTGACCGGGTCGACGGCGACGACGGCGGCGATGTCGTCCCCGTGGATGCGCACCCGGCGGCTGAGCAGCCTGCGGTCGGCGATGTCCTGATGGTCCGGGTCGGTGCTCCACGGGTGGCCCGCCGTGGGGTAGGGGCGGTCGGGCACGTCGAAGCAGGTGACCACCTTCACCACCCCGTCCATGGCCTCGGCCGCGGACGTGTCCATGGAGCGGACCAGCCCGTTGGCGATGGTGCTGTGCAGCAGCCTGGCCACCAGCATGGAACCGGCCTCGGGAAAATCGTCGGTGTACCGCGCGCGGCCCGTGACCTTGTCGTAAGCGTCCACCCGGCGGATGCTTCTGCCGACTTCCATAAGCGCACCTCCTTTTGTGTTCAGTATACCGCACCGGGCCGGAAATGGCAATGCGCGCGGGTCACCCGATCACGGTGCCCGTCTTGCCGCGCAGGCCGTCCCCGGCCTTTTCCAGCAGGGTGATGAGGGAGCTGCGCCCCGGCGCCGAGGCGGCGAACTCGGCCGCGGCGGCCACCTTGGGCAGCATGGAGCCGGGGGCGAACTCCCCGTTTTTCAGATAGGTCTCGGCCTCGGCCGGGGTCATATGGTCCAGCCACCTCTGGCCGGGCCGGCCGAAGGAGAGGGCGACCTTTTCCACCGAGGTGAGGATGACGAGCAGGTCGGCGCCCAGCTCGCGGGCCAGCAGGGCCGAGGCGAAGTCCTTGTCGATGACGGCCCCCGCGCCCCGCAGGTGGCTGCCCTCGCGCGTGACG